>JAJXVQ010000131.1 GCA_021782065.1 Pseudomonadota bacterium | reverse complement strand
TGGCCACGTTACCCATGAGTTTGCTTCGTGCAGCCGTCAACATCGGTCCGCGACCAGAGCGCTGGCTTCGCGCAGCGGAAGCATCGTGCTAATCAGGAACTGCAATGATAAATATATTATTTATATCTTTATAAAATGGAAATTCCGTTTGGATCAATGTGTTTAATCGTGGCCAAACGTAGCCAGAGTAGAAACTCTCTATTTGCGAAACGATACATGTATTTAAAATCAACGATATGCAGTTAAACAGTCGACATATTCCCCGGCATCTGATCGTAACGGGTAGTGCTTGGGCGAGCAGATTAGCCATGGCTATTATTCAGATAGCAAGTATTCGCGTTCTCACAAGTGGATTAGGTGTAAACCATTACGCGATATTTGCACTGCTAACGGCCTTAACTGGTTGGTTCATGCTCGCTGACGGAGGGCTTGGCGCAAGTTTACAAAATTATATATCCGAACAGCGTGCCAAAGATTGTGCATATGAAAGTTATGTGAAATCAGCATCTGCTGTAGCAGGAATAATGCTGCTTTTCGCAATCGTTGTTCTATATGTTTTAAGTCCATTGATATCCAGTATATATCTCGAACGATTTAGTTCTGTAGGAAGCGCATCAAAAGAGCATATGTTGCTTTTCTCTGGCATAATCTTGCTTTGTTCATCGTTCGGTGGAATAATTTATAAAATATGGTATGCAGAACAAAAAGGCTATTTTTCCAATATCGTTCCAGCGATCGCATCTTTCATAGGTTATTTAGCAATAGTAGTGGTAAATAATAGTCATGCTAATGACAGATTGATGTTAAGTTTAATCGCATTTCTCTTTCCACCTGCTATGCTGCCAAGCGTTGCTCTTATAATAAGAAATGCTATCGCTATTAAGTCAGAAAAACTAAAGATATCTACTGATATAACTGTAAAGGTGGTTAAACGGGCAGTCCATTTCTGGTTTTTCGGTCTAATGGCGGCCCTAGTGTTGCAAGTGGATTATATAATAATGTCACAATTTATTAGTTCTTACGATATTGTGCTATACACGATTAGTATCAAGACGTTTGGTATACTACTTATGGTATACGGATCGCTTCTATCTGCACTCTGGCCGGTTTTTTCAGAAGCTATAGCACTTGGGCAATGGAGTAAGGTCTATGTATACACTAGAAAATATTTAGGTATTGGATTGCTATTTATTGCGATTAGCACTTTTTGTTTGTTGTGGACAATGCCACTAGTTGTATCCATAGTTGTTCCTCGGGGACGCATTATTGTGCCGACGGGCGTAATTATTTTATTTGGCGTGTATTGCATGCTTAGAGTTTGGACAGATACCTTTGCTATGATTCTACAGAGTATGAGCGAATTTAAATCTTTATGGATATTTGTTCCCATCCAGGCAGTAGTTACTATCACTATCCAGTGGAGTTGCGCACCAATATTCGGTTTGTATGGTATACTTTTCGGTCTTATCGGGTCGTTTATACTAACAGTAGCGTGGGCGCTCCCCCTTGCGGTACGTAATAAGTTTAGCGCTTCACAGGTAGATATTTAATGACAATCAAGTTGTCCATTTGTATACCCACATTTAATCGTGCTAAGTACATTTGTGAGACTCTGGAAAGTATAATTTCTCAGGCATCTGATGAAGTTGAAATTGTTATTAGCGATAATGCGTCAACTGACGATACAGAAGCGCTAGTAAATAAATACCAGTCGCAATTTAGCAATATTACTTATTTTAGGTGGGGAGAAAATCGAGGTCCGGACCGTAATTTTTTAAAGGTTGTTGATCTTGCACAGGGAAGTTATTGTTGGTTAATGGGGAGCGACGATACGCTTGCCTCTGGCGCAATAGAACGGATGCTTCAACAAATGGACACGGGATATGATATTTATTTGTGTAATCGTATGGAGTGCGATATAGGTCTCAAGCCAATACGATCCCATAGATGGCTTACTAATTACGGCGATGAATTATTTGACTTTAATGATCGACAGAAGCTAGTCGCCTACCTAAATGATGCGCAGTCGCTGGGATCGGTATTTAGCTATATAAGCGCTATAGTAGTAAGAAGGCAAGCCTGGAACGATGTTGCTTTTGACGAATCATTCATCGGATCTTGTTATTCTCATGTTTATATCTTGTTGTCAATCGTCTTGACCGGCGCGAAACTTAAATATATTGTAGCTTCACTTGTAAACTGTAGGTCGGGCAATGATAGTTTTTTAACTAGTGGATATTCAGACAGAGTGATGATTGATTTCGATGGCTATATGAAACTGTCTTCGTTATTTGAGCCGTTGGGGATTTCTGATATCTTTTTAAATCCATTAAGGATGGAGCATGCTCATATACGTCTTCTTCTAATAACCTGCATTTATCAACGTGACTGCCATGCCTGTGTTGATAAATTAATGCAGTGCGGATTCCCTAAATGGAAAGTTATTTTATTGCGACTATCATGCCGTTTTGCGCCAAAACTAAAGAAATTATACACAATGTATAAACTTATAAAAAAATAACGCATTTTTGCAGCTATTAGAAACTTCCTGATTATTAACCAGGCCCTTAAATATCCGACATAGCATACCGGGCAGCGGGATGCCGCAAATAGCTGGCGACCTTGTGCGGCATTTGGCGCAGGCCCTGCATGAATGCCCTTGCTTTTTCCAGAAGCGAAATTTTGTCGGTACTGACCGCACCTATGCGTAGAGCGGTTTTGAAGTCCCGATTCAGGTATTCGTCGGGGTTGGATTCTGGCGCGTAGAGTGGCAGAAAGGCCAGCTCGATACGGTCTTTTTTATCGGCCAGCCAAGCCGTCACCACCTTGGCATGATGCACCCGCAAGTTGTCCACCACCAGGTAGATTTTCCGTGGTGCATCCTGAATCAGGGCGGACAGAAAGGCGATGAAGCGTTCCGCATCAATGCTGCCTTCGACGATCTGAAAGGCCACTTCCCGTCGAGGCGAAATCGCGAGATCATGGACATTGGTACCCAGGTGGCCGAATGCGATCGGGAGATTGAGGAACAATTACGCGCTCTGCAAACCCATGATGGTGAGCCTCCCGAGGGCAAGAAGAAAGCCCGTGCCCGTAATGCACCCAAATTTGATTTGCGCACACAACTGTTCAAGATGTGTGGGGTGGACCTCACCCGCATCGACGGCATCAATGTGACCACGGCTATCGCCGTTATTTCCGAAACGGGCAATGATATGTCACGATTCCCCACGGTCGGACACTTTACGAGTTGGTTAGGTCTCTGCCCAGGCACCAAGATTACTGGCGGAAAAGTGATGAGCGGTAAAACCAA
>JAJXVQ010000015.1 GCA_021782065.1 Pseudomonadota bacterium | reverse complement strand
TCCTTTCATTATTAGCGATCATGTTATGATTTCATTACAACAACTCAGTATGTCATTTGGCGAGAAGTTACTGTTTTACGACGTAAATCTCTATCTAGACGCGCAAAAACATTATGCCGTGGTCGGGGCCAATGGCACAGGTAAATCAACTTTATTTAAGCTCATCACGGGCGAAGAAACACCTATTTCGGGCAGTATTTCTATTCCTAAAGAAGTCTCTGTAGGCTGGTTGAAGCAAGACCAATTCCGTTATGAGCATACCCCTATCACCGATATAGTATTACAAGGCAAACCTAAATTATGGCAGGCTTTGGAAGAAAAAGAAAAATTATTAGCTTCTCAAGATTGGACCGATGCTGTGGTAAATAAGTTAAGCCGCCTAGAAGACACCATTGCGCATTTGGATGGCTATGCGGCGTATGCCATGGCGGAGAAATTATTGATAGGACTAGGCATTGAAAGCGAGTATCATCAAAAGCCATTGAATGCATTATCCGGCGGCTATAAGTTGCGGGTATTGTTGGCACAAACTTTATTTCAAGAGCCCGACCTTTTATTACTGGATGAACCCACCAATCACTTGGATTTAATTTCCATCAATTGGCTGGAAAAATATTTGAATAATGAATTTAAAGGTTTAGTATTGGTGATTTCACACGACGTACGTTTCATTAATCGCTTAGCCGATTATATTTTAGATATAGATTATGGTGAAATAAATCAATACAGCGGGCAATACGATAAATTCTTGGCAGAGAAAAAACTCATAGAAGAACAACGGTTGCAAGCTAAAAAAAGCGTAGAGCAGAAAATTGCTGCCATGCAGCAGTTTGTAGATAAATTCAAGAGTAAAGCATCCAAAGCCAAACAGGCGCAATCGCGGATTAAAATGATTGAGAAATTGGAAATCCCCGATATCAAACATTCCTCGCGCGCGCATCCTTCTTTTCAGTTTAAACCTAAACGTTCCTCGGGAAAAGTTACTTTGCAAGTCAAAGAATTGGGTAAATCATATCAAGATAAAAAACTATTTAATAGACTGAGCTTTAATGTGGCGAGAGGCGAAAAGATTGCTATAGTCGGTGAAAATGGCGTTGGTAAATCGACCTTAATTAAGATCCTGCAACATCTTATACTGCAGGACAGCGGTCAATACGACTGGGGTTACGAAACCCATATCAGTTATTTCTCACAAGATCACCATGAATTGTTGAATGAATCGATGCGGGTATTGGATTGGTTAACACAACAAATTAGCACGGCTACAGAACAGCAGGTGCGTAAGGTCCTAGGGCAAGTGTTATTTCCTAAAGATGATGTGGAAAAAGATATTTTAACCCTAAGCGGGGGTGAAGCTGCACGCTTATTATTGGCCAAAATCATGTTAGAACACGCCAATATTTTGATTTTAGACGAACCCACCAATCACTTGGATATTGAAGCCAAAACGGCCTTAGCCAATGCTTTGCACCATTTTAGCGGTACCGTTATTTTAGTGAGCCACGATCGCGATTTCATGGCTCAGATTGTGAATCGTGTATTATCGCTGTCGCACAGTAAGGGCTTGCATGACTTTAGAGGTTCTTTTATAGATTTTGAAAAGAGTTATTTGCAGGATTAGCCCCTTCATTTTATTTTTAAGTGTTAAAGCACGTTAGTGCTGATAAATTGCGGGGGCATTGCTTCGTTGTTGTTGTGATTAGCACTTGGTTTATCATCTGGAAAAACAAAATTAAAAAATCTTTGCTTGGTCATTTCTTTATGTAGAGTAGCTTTATCTTCGCCAAACGCGCACACACGGTTTCTTGTTTCCGGTGTTAGCTCGGGACCTATGACTTCATTCATATACAGAATCATATCTTGAGGTAGCAGTGCAAGAGATGCTTCTTTATCCCCATCTTTTTTCATAGTACTTGTGAGTCTGATCCATCTTAGCAGAGTAACTGCTTGATACTCTTGCCTGATGCGTTTAGCATTGTGTAGTATGGGAATAATTTCAGAGGTATCATATTGCCCATAGACGTTATATCCTGCTGGCAAATGGGGTGAATTTGATGTGAAAGCGCTGTCTCTGCCTGCGTATTCTTCAGCCATACCCAATGGCGTATTACCGTGAATATCCATAGCATTCACGTCAGCTCCTTCTTGTATCAAAAGTATAACTATGTCTAATCGACCCCGTGCTGCTGCTCGATGAAGTGGAGTTATTTTTTTAGTCGATGCCGAATTAGCGCTAACCCCATTGTGTAGAAGAAGTTTGACAATCGTTTCGTGACCATATTCTACAGCTATATGAAGCGCTTGATCCTTCCGAGGTAGATCTTCTTCCTCAGAAAAAGCATCATCCGTATCAGTGCCCATAATGGGGTGTGCTAAAAGTAGTTTCACAGTCTCTATACAGCCAAACCTTACAGCTGTATGAAGCAATGGCACATCTGTTTGTATTGTATGCGGATATTTTTCTATAAATAGATTAGCCACCCCTGCCTTGTGATATATCAAGGCCGTATTAAACGGGGTATCGCCGTCGTTATCCTCAACATTAACATCCGCTCCTTTTTCTATCAGTAGCGCTGCAATAGCTACTTGGTTCTCTGCTGCGGCGGCGTGTAAAGGGGTTGTACCAAAATAGTCACATCTGTGCTGTACTAACGAGGCATCCTGATCCAATAATGTCTGTACGGACGCTATATCGCCCTCTCTTATAGCCAAATAGAGCGATTCTAAGTTATTTTGTCTCATATTTATTAATTACCCGCTTAATATTTTATCTGGGGAAATTATAAACAAAAATAGTCACTACGTAAAGTCCCAATTGGGTATACAAGAAGAAATAATTATATAACAAGGCCATATAAATTCTGTTCGCAAATTTTAATCCTAAGTGTTAGTTTTAAAATCAATAAGTTACAGACGCAAAACCAACATTTTGATCGCTAATGCGCGGGACCTCAACTTAAAAACCAACAGCCGTGAGTTTAGCTTACCATGCAGGCACAGCCCCCCCATCAAACTCTTTTTCTGTGACATCCACAACCGCTTTAGAGTGCATCACAGCGATGAATTCTTTCATGTGCGGATTGTCTACATCATCCTTACGCACCACAATCAAATTAGCGTAAGGAGAATCGCTGCCTTCCACTAGTATGGCCATTTGTACGTTCAGCCCTGCAGGCAGCAAGAAGTCATTATTAATTCCGACTAAATCAGCATCTTTTAGCACTCTAGGTAATTGTGCGCCATCCAATACTTTAAACTTTAAATGTTTGGGATTGCTTATTATATCGCGCACGGTTCCGACTAGTGTAACCTTCGGTGCCAAGCGTATTAGATGCGCATTTTGCAATAACATCAAAGCGCGGCCTTCATTGCTGGGGTCATTTGGAAGTGCAATGAGGGCTCCTGGTTTCAGCTCAGCGATATTTTTGATTTTCTGTGAGTAAAAACCAAAGGGGTACACAAAAGTCTTAGCAATAGCTACAATGGCATAATGCTTGGCTTTAAGTTGATCATCCAGAAATAGCTTATGTTGAAAGATATTGGCATCTATATCGCCATTATCTAAAGCCATATTAGGCTGCATATAATCGCTAAAAGGAACTATTTTTAAGGTTAAACCGTATTTCTCCTTTGCCTCTGTGGCAGCAACAGCCATGATAACTTCTGGCGAACCGGACATGACGCCTACGCGTAAAACGTTTTTGGGAGCCATGAAATAAGAACTTGTTTGACTGAAAATACAGATGAATGCGAAAGGAATACATAACCATAAAGCCAATTTTACTTTGCGTCTTTTAACCACTGTATCTGCCAAGGATTGTACCCCTTGGACTATCAGCAGCAATACCACTACGGTTGAAGTCATCACCCACACATCGAAACGTTGGTAACCATAGTTGATGGCTAACTCACCTAAACCACCGCCACCTATAGCGCCCGCCATGGTGGAATAACCTATAAGACCAATGATGGTTAAGGCCGCACCCTTTACCAAGGCAGCACTACTTTCAGGCAATAAGATTTTAGTGATGATCTGTCGTTGGCTAGCGCCCATAGCGTGACCCACTTCAATTAATCCTTTAGGCACGGCGGCCAAGGCGGTCTCACAAATGCGCGCATAGAATGGAATGGCGGCCAGCACTAAAGGCACAATGGCAGCATTGGTGCCTATGGCAGTGCCGACGATAAGCCGCGTTAAGGGTACAATACTGATGAGTAAAATAATAAAAGGGACGGAGCGTACCAGATTAACTACAGCGCCTACGGAGTGATACACGACTCTATTTTTTGAAAACTGCGGTTCTTGGGTTACAAAGAGGAGTACGCCCAATAAGCTGCCCCCTAGAATGCCTAAAGCGCTGGAAATAAAGACCATGTAAATAGTTTCCCAGGTTGCCTGGAATAATGCTAAATTAAGAATAGAGTGCATTTTATAGTACCTCTATGGTAATGGGTAAAGAATGCAGATAGTCCAGCGCTTGTTGGACTATCGATTCTTCTCCCTTAATTTGACACACCAGATAACCCACGGCAGCATCGCTGATATTCTCTATATCGGCGAGCAGGATATTCACCGACAAACCAAATTTTTGTATGAGCTCCGTTATCACTGGTAATTTAGAACTTTCACCCCTAAAAATGAGCTGTATGATCGGTGCATACAGAGTGTCTTTAGGATCACGTATGGTTTGTCGTATAGAATCCGGTAGTTCCAAGTGAAATTGTTTGCGAATTAAACGCTTGCTGATCTCGGATTTAGGGTGAGTAAAAATTTCTAGTACGCGGCCGGTTTCAACCAAATGTCCTTTGTCTAACACAGCCATATTTTTACAAACTCTTTTAACCACCTCCAATTCATGGGTGATGAGTACAATGGTAAGTCCAAACCTGCGATTAATAGTCTGTAATAATTCCAAAATATTGCGCGTAGATTCGGAATCTAGAGCTGAGGTGGGTTCATCGCACAGTAAAAGGGTAGGCTCTGTCGCCAGGGCTCTAGCGATAGCCACTCTTTGTTTTTGACCGCCGCTTAATTGATCGGGGTAATAGGCGCTTTTATCCTCTAAGTCAACCAAATTCAATAAATGGGTCACTTTGGTTGCAATTTCAGTTGAGGCATAGTGACCTTCCAAGGGAAGGGCTATATTTTCAAAAACAGTACGTGAAGAGAGTAAATTAAAATGCTGAAATATCATACCAATTTTTTTGCGGTGTTGGTTTAATTCAACCGATTTTAATTGTGTTAATTCAATATTGTCTACTATCACTCGACCTTGTGTGGGGCGTTCCAATAAATTCATGCAACGTAATAAAGTACTTTTGCCCGCACCACTTTTGCCGACTATGCCAAAAATATCTCCTTTAGTGATGGTCAAACTGACGTTTTCTAAGACTGTGAGTAACTGCTGGTTAACCGTGTAGTTTTTTGAAATTTGATGTAATTGCAGCATATTAAAAACTCCATAAATAAAAGACAGGAGTAACTACTCTCCCTATCCGCTCTCTAGGGACTTTCCGCTCCCTGGTGGTCGCGGTTCGATTCAGCAGTTTGTAACCGAGCGTCGACCGTTAAGGAGCGATTGCTAAGGTATACTCTAATGCATCCAATATAAGCCTTTCTTCCAATAAGGCGTGAGTAGTTACAGACAGGATTATTCTGCTTTCTTCAGATCTTCTATCATGGCAGCTAAAAATCGCGACCCTTCGCCGCCGGTAGCCGCACGGTGATCAAAAGTTAAAGATAAGGGCATAATACGTCGTGCTACACATTTGTTTGCAATCCATTTTACTTCTTCGCGTGATTTGCCGCAGCCTACGATGGCTATCATCGGCGGCACTACCATGGGATTAGCGTAACGGCCTGCAAATACACCGAAATTGGATAGAGAAATGGTTGCACCTTGTAGATCGGCACTGGGAATGCTGCGGGTGCGCACTTCTTCTTTATAGCGATTGATGAGGACACGTAATGCATTCTTATCACATTTTTCAGCCGCTTTAATGACGGGGACAAATAACCCATCGCCCGAATCCATGGCAATGCCTAGATGTACTGTATCGTATAATTGTCTAGAACCGCTTTTACCATCGAAATGGCCATTCAAGGCTGGTTCTTGTAAACAAGCAAAGGTGATGGAGCGGATGACGCGCGCAGTGATATCGTTACCTTCTGTCCAATCGCCTATATCTGCATCGTCGACTATAGTCACCGCAGCGACCTCTTGATGCGATAAGGCCATGGCTTGTGCCATAGACCGTCTAACACCGCGTAATGGTTCGTAACCTGCGGGGGTTGCTGTTTTAACAGGGCTGCTGCCTAGTCGCGGTTGAATGGCTTGCAATACATCGTCTAAGGTCACTTCACCTTCTTTACCGCTTGCTTTAATCTGTGGCAGATCTAAGTTTAATTTCTTGGCAATCAAACGCACCACGGGTAGAGCACGGGTAATTTTATCCTGCGTAGCTGTGGGCGTAATGCCTGTGGCGCTTTCTTTCAAGACCGTATCGCCTACGATGATATTACCGGCCACCGTAGCACCTTGCTGCGGCTTTTTTACATCTTCCTGTTTAGGTTTTGCGATTTCTTTCGGTTTTTCAGCCTCGCCTTCGAAACTGACTAAAGGATCTCCAGTATTGATGATATCGCCTACTGCACCATGCAATTGGGCAATAATGCCATCAAAAGGGGCCGGGACTTCCACTACAGCTTTAGCTGTTTCCATAGACACTAAGGGTTGGTCTATTTTAACATGCTCCCCCACGGCCACATGCCATTCGTGAATTTCGGCATCAGGTAAACCTTCGCCTAAATCGGGTAAATGAAATATTTTCATGAGAACTCCAACGTTAGCTTCGCGGCATGGATGATTCGTGCCACACTGGGAATATAACTTTTTTCTAGTTTATAATAAGGCATTGTGGCGTCATAACCGGTGACGCGTTGTATGGGCGCTAGCAAAGATAATAAAGCTTTTTCACCAATTTGAGCAGCAATTTCTGCGCCTATACCACCACTTTTTGCAGCTTCATGCACAATAACGCAACGGCCTGTTTTGTTCAGGGAGCGGATTATAGTTGCTGTGTCTAAGGGTTTAATGCTAGCAATATCGAGGATTTCAGCGCTAATGCCTTCAAGAGCTAGGGCTTGGGCGGCTTGTTGCGTTTCGTGCATACTCGCACCCCAACTGATTAAAGTGACGTCGCTGCCTTCACGGAGCACAAAGGCTTTTTCCAAGGGCAATGCCACGCCATTATCTGGTACTTCTTGTTTGACCAAACGATAAATGCGCTTTGGCTCTAAAAATATAACGGGATCCGGTGAGCGTATGGCGGCTAACAATAAGCCGTAGGCGCGTGCTGGGCTGGAAGGGATCACTACGTGTAAGCCAGGAATATGCGCATATAAAGCCTCAGTGCTTTCTGAATGGTGTTCGGGCGCGTGTATGCCACCACCAAAGGGCATGCGAAATACGGCAGGGCAGTGTAATCGTCCACGAGTACGATTGCGCAAACGCGCGGCGTGATTTAATATGTTGTCCAATGCGGGATAACTAAAGCCCATAAATTGAAACTCGGCCACTGGTTTTAAACCTTGCGCCGCCATCCCTATTGCTAAGCCTGCAATCATGGATTCTGCCAAGGGCGTATCCATGACGCGATGCGCGCCAAAACGTGCTTGTAAGCCATCGGTGGCACGAAATACGCCGCCATTCATTCCCACATCCTCACCAAAGACCACAACTTCTTCATCGTGTGCCAATTCATAAGCCAGTGCCTGCGTCACGGCTTCCAGCAGAGTGATATTAGTCATGATGGCTGTCCCCAAATTGTAATAGAGTATCGCGTTGATCTTTTAAGGATTCAGGCCATTTAGCATACATGTAATCGACGATATCGGTGATGGGACCGAGTTTAATGTTGAGATAAGTATCAACTTCTTGATCGATTTCTTTTCTGCATTCTAATAACAAAGCCTCTTCGCGACTATCATCCCATAACTCTTGTGCTGTTAAATAAGTGCGTAAACGCACTAGCGGTTCTTCTAGCCACGCTTTTTCTAATTCTTCTTTAGACCGATAACGGCTGGCATCGTCTGCAGTGGTGTGATCGCACAAGCGATAGGTAATAGCTTCAATTAAAGTAGGGCCGCCACCATTGCGCGCTTTGTCTAAAGCAACGCGCATGCGTTCATGCACGGCGATGACATCGTTGCCGTCGACTTGTTCTCCACTAAAACCAGCCGCAATTGCTTTTTGAGCGATGGTTTGAGTGTGTGTTTGCGCGCTTCTAGGTACGGAAATAGCCCATTGATTGTTATTCACCACAAATACTACGGGCAAATTCCAGGCACCGGCTACGTTGAGGGCTTCATAAAAGTCGCCCTCAGAGGTACCTCCTTCTCCAATCGTCGTGACCACGGCGCGTTTTTGTTGGCGATAATTTATAGCGGTGGCAACGCCGGCGGCAATTAAGCTCTGCGCGGCAATAGGTACACACACAGGAAAGTCTTCGGCGTTGTTAAAATCGCTGCCGCGCTCATCTCCACCCCAATATTGCAAAATTTTATGAAAGGCTACGCCACGTTGGTATTGGGCGCCACAATCGCGATAATAGGGGACAAATACATCACTCGCGAGCATAGCATGTCCCATAGCGACACCAATCGCTTCCTGGCCTAGGTTGCTGGGATAGGTTCCCAGTTTACCCACGCGTTGTAAGTTGATCGCTCTGCCATCAAAAATACGCAGTAAATGCATTAAGCGATACAATTTCAGCAAAGCGTTGTGGTCTAAATCCAAAGGCAGGGGTTGGCACAATGTGCCATCGGGTCTTAAATATTGATAATATTCAATAGCAAACGTGGCGACAGTCATGATTATCCTCGTAGGTTTAGCTCAGCCGTTCTTCAGCGATGCTGTTGGCAACGATATTAGTAGGTAAATTTAATTTATCAGCGCGCTCACAAATGGTATAGATGACATCATAAATTTCTTCTATGTGTTGCGCTGCTTTGGCATCGGAGTGATGAAAATATTTAGCCGCTGCGTGTATGATGCCGCCACCGTTAATCGCATAGTCCGGGGCGTAGATAATGCCGCGATGCCGAAGCATTTGACCATGATACTCCTTTGCCAATTGGTTATTGGCGCCGCCTGCCACAATCGGTGCCTTAATGGCGGGAATGGTATCGTCGTTCAGTATGGCGCCTAGCGCACAGGGGGAAAAAATATCGCAGTCTAAAGTGTGGATGGTATGGTAATCAACGATGTTAGCACCAAATTCGCGCTTACAACGTTCCACTGCCGCGGTGTTAACGTCAGCAACGGATAAAACGGCACCTGCTTCATGTAAATGATGAGCCAATAAATAACCCACAGCGCCTACACCTTGAATGGCAATGTGCAAGCCTTTTAGATCATCTCGTTTGAATTTATATTTGGCTACGGCTTGTATGCCGCGGAACACGCCTTGAGCAGTAGACGGTGCGGGGTCGCCCTCACCGCCCTGTTTGCCCATATTGGTTTTGGAGCCTACATAAGGGGTTATTTCCGCAATAACATCCATGTCCGCCAAGGTGGTACCGCTGTCTAGGGCGGTGATGTACCGTCCCCCCAACTCTTGTACAAAGCGGCCAAAGGCGCGAAACAGTGCTGGGCGATCTAAATTATCAGGCTTCATGATAACCGCTTTACCACCACCTACGGGTAATCCGGCGATGGCCGTTTTGTAGCTCATGCCTTTTGCCAAGCGCATGGCATCAATGATAGCTTCTTCAGAGGAATCGTAGTGTATAAAGCGACAACCGCCCAGGGCTGGCCCGCGTTTGGTACTGTGTATGGCGATGATGGCTTGTAGGCCAGTTGCGGGGTCGATTTTAAAGTGTAGGTCGCCAAAGCCCTCGTTTTCTAGCTTATTAAAGATATCCAGAGTAGCCGCAGTTCTGTCCATTTCAGATACAGTCATGATATATTCCTCTAGTGCTTAAGATGGCTACAGAGTATCAGAAAATAGGAATAAGTAAATGGGTTGTTGTTCTTTTTATAATCAATAAGGAAGGAAAATGGGTGTGTTTTTCGATGTGCGGTGCGTAAAAATAGGTCTTATGGCCACTTGAACCTTATTCTTATACTTACCGTGCTTAGGGATTCAACCTTAGGTAAATATCCAAGACGACTCCCACCACAACGGTCCCAGGGCAAAAAATCGGTGTAGTAATTTTTATACAATATGAGTTTGAATTATCCTTTGTATATCGTAGGTATTTTTAGGTTTATTATAAAAATCATTCATTCCCGCGGCGTAGCAATGCGCTACATATTCAGGCTCGGTGTGTGATGTCATTGCAACAATAGGAACATTCTTAGCATGCTCCAAAGACAGTATAATCTTGGTGACTTCAATGCCACTGATGTCTGGCAAATCAATGTCCATTAAAATGAGGTTATACGATTTATTTCTATTTGGTTCAAAATATGCTGAATAAAATCATTTCCGGCGGGCAAACGGGCGTCGATACGGCGGCGCTGGATGTTGCCTTAGCATTGGGAATTCCGCATGGGGGCTGGTGTCCTAGAGGGCGCTTGCGTGAGGATGGCATTATTCCGTTAAAATATAATCTGCAAGAGACGGTGAGCCACGAGTATAGTGAAAGAACCAAGCTGAATATACGAGATTCGGATGGGACTTTGATTTTCTTGCCGCGCGATAAGAACATTGGTGATGGAACTGTGTTGACGATTGATGAAGTAAAAAAAATAAATAAGCCGTATTTAATTATTGATGGTTTTGCAGATGAACAATTAGCGCAGATTAAGCGGTGGTTAGAGATAAATGCGATTGAAGTTTTGAACATTGCAGGTCCTAGAGAGTCACAGTCTATGGGTATTTATACAGAAAGTTTTATTTTTCTCAAGCACCTATTTGCAGAGACGAACAGTCTACCATATTGCATTTTTACACAACGGCAGCGATAGCTTTGAGACAGAACTAGCTGGAAGCTAAAAAGTGCATACCTTACTTAGGCCCGCGCCCATTCATAAATCACCAGTGCTGATAAATCGCATTGTTGACAGGTGGTTCCGCAGGGTAAACGCAAATTCTTTTTTCGCACTAAGCCTTTGTGTAAATAAAAACACAATTGTGCTTCGACATCATCAGTAGTGGTGCTGCAGGCCTCAGCCAAGGTCTTCAAGGATGCTCTTTTTTTAGTCGATAAAATTTCACGAATGTTTTGTAATAAACTCATCTCGTGCTCCATAAGGCTTTAAAATGTGGTTTTTGCGCCCAGTATTTTAAACCCCAAAACCCCAGCCATTGAGCCAATAGGATGCCAGCTATCCAAGCTATAGAAGAAAAGGGGGTGATGAATACTTGTGTGCTTTGGTAAAAAATAACCGCAACAACATATGCGATATCAAAACTCCATATCGTTGCAAGCCATGCATATTGTTTGCCAACTTCGCGGTTTAATACACTCATAGTCGAAATACAAGGGATATATAACAGCACAAACAATAGATAACTAAACGCAGCGGTGCTGGTACCAAAAGCAGCTTGCATGCGCGTCATAGCATTGTTGTCCATCGCATGATTGGCTTCATTGGCGGTAAAGGGATTTAACTTTTCTGCTGAAAATAGATTGCCTATGTCATTTAGGGTAGTGGTGATGGCCGCTTTTAAGGCCAAACCCAGGTTGAACGCAGCATCATTTTGTGTGGGGTTTTCTTGGCTGTATAAAGTATTTAAACTGCCGACAACCACTTCTTTAGCCATCGTGCCAGTGATAAGGCTGACACTGGCAGGCCAGTTATCGTGTTGTACGCCCATGGGTGCTAATACCGGTGTTATCGCCTTGCCCACCCACGATAAAGGCGTGGTGTTATCATTTAGATGAATGCTGTTTAAACTGCCAATCAAGATACATACCGGGACAATCAGGCGGCCCGCGCGCAAAATAAAGCCGCGTAAACGTTGCCAAGTCAGTACCCATAAGGTGTGTAAATGCGGCGTGTGATAAATGGGCAGTTCTTGGATGAAGGGGCTAGGACTGTGCTTGAAGATCGTCTTTTGCAGTATTAAACCAGTTAGCATTGCCACACAAATTCCTATAAAATAAAGGGCAAAAATAACCAGGCCGCCATGTTGTGGAAAAAAGGCACTGGCAAAGACCACAAAAATAGCGAGGCGTGCACCGCAGGACATAAAAGGGGCCATTAAAGCGGTGACAATGCGATCGCGACTGGAGTCTAAGGTACGTGTGGCCATGATCGAAGGCACATTACAACCAAAGCCTACAATCAGTGGAATAAAGGATTTTCCCGGTAAGCCTACTGCTTGCATCAATCTATCCATGACAAAAGCAGCACGCGCCATGTAGCCAGAATCTTCCAAAAAGGCCATGAATAAAAACATAAATGCTATTTGTGGAATAAAATTTAACAAGGTATTCACGCCTATGCCCAGGCCATGGGCAAAGATGGCTGTTAAACCTGCAGGTATACCCCATTGCGCACCCCAATACGTAGGCCCATCGATCAATAAAGCGGTAGAGCTTAAGTCAAATAAAGGCTGGAATAACCCCCCTAAATTCATCGACAATTCAAACATCAGATAGATGATGCCTAGAAAGATGGGGATGCCAAAATAACGATGCATCACAATTTTATCGACATGCTCGGTAAAGTTTTTTGCACTAGTGCTGGGTGCGGCAACGCAATCGTCATATATTGTTTGAATCGTGGCGTAACGTTCTTGAGCTAATAAGACATCGCTTTCTTCATTTTCTTTTTGCTCTAGCAGGGTAATAAGCTGTTCAATATCATTTTTGTGTGCCTGTTTTTCTAGCCATTGTTGGCTTAATACGTCTTTTTCTAATAAAGATAGCGCACACCACAAGGGCGCGGGGTGCGTTTGACATAATTCAGCCAGCGATGGGAGATAAGGTAATTGGCTGCTTACGGTAGGTTTGCATGCTGTTGTTTTCATCTCTACAATGGCTTTTTTTAATGTGCCTAAGCCTTGTTTTTGATTCAAGCTGATGGCGATAACCGGCAGGCCTAAGTGTTGCGATAGTTTCTCTGTATCGATGCGTAAACGCCGCTTGTAAGCGATGTCCATCATGTTTAAAACCAGTATACAAGAAATGCCTAAGGCGGATAATTGCAAGGTTAAATACAAGTTACGCTTTAAATTGGCGGCATCGACTATGTTGATTAAAATATCGGTTTGTCGACTTAATAAAAAGTCCATGGCGATGCGTTCATCTACACTATGATCGGCTTGGGCTACGGTTAAAGAATAAATACCGGGCAGGTCCGTAACACTAAAATCAGTATTCGCATAATGAAAGGACCCCATTTTTTTTTCAACAGTAACGCCCGACCAATTGCCAATTTTTTGCTTAGAGCCAGTGAGTTTATTAAAGAGAGTAGTCTTGCCGCAATTTGGATTGCCAGCTATGGTGATACGCGTAGAACCTTCATCTTGAAATTCTGTGGGTATAGTCATGGGGAGGCTACCTTGAATTGAACCAGCGCTAATTCTTTAGCGCGTAGGCTGACAGCAGTGCCTTGAATAACGATGTGCAGCATATCGCCCAAAGGGGCCTTACGAATGACTTTAAAATGAGCCCCTGGTACAAAACCCATTGCCAAAAGCTTGAGTCTATAACTCTTATCTATTAAATTGTCTAATTTTTCAATAACATACGATAAACCCGGTTGCAACATACACGCCCCCATTTTGTTTTACGAACAGTTAAGAACAGTATATCAAAATTCAGCGACAAAGTAAACAAGAATGATTCTCATTATGGTTTAGCTCATAAGGGAGCATGATTTTAAATACCGTGACGCCAACCTGCGTGACGCAGAAAAACATTATATCATCCAGTTTAAACCTACCATGATTAGAGGCCGCCCACTCAGTGAAAAAAGCCAATTATTATCAACTGGGTAAGGTTTATTGAAATGCTTTTGTAACCGAGATAAGAAGCCCAAAGGATAGTTGGCTTTATGAATAATTAAATTAATATTGCTGAGTTAAAAACAAATGCTCGCTTGAGCGCTCCGCTCTTTAGTCTAGCATCGTGGTGAGTATTAATAAGTTGTGCTATGCTGAATTAGCAGTTATTAAACTCGTAAACAAAAAGGGGATATCGACATGAAATCATTATCAATCATAGATTGGGTTGCCTTTATTCTAGTGATCATTGGAGCCCTTAATTGGGGTTTAGTGGGTTTTTTAAAATTTAATTTAGTAGCAGCGATTTTGGGCGATATGACATTGCTTGCAAGGGTTGTCTATGGCTTAGTGGGTATAGCCGCTGTCTATATGGCAATATTCGCTTCTAAGATAACCAAAAAGAGCGTTTAGATCGGCATAATTGAATTTGAACTCTAATTCAATTAAGCGCTGGGGAGCTACCTGTTGGCCTTTTAACAGTAGCTCTTCACCCATTTGGCCAAAAAATGTTTTTATCATCCAATGAGGGCTTTTTATAATGAGTGGCCGATTCATAGTTTTTGCCAAGGTTTTTGCAAATGCTTTTTGTGAAGTACAGTCGGGGGCGCAAAAATTAATGGGACCTATAATTTTGGGATGAGCTAATAAAAAATGAATCCCTGCTATTAGGTCATCAATATGTATCCAAGTAAATGGTTGCTGGCCATTTCCTAAAACGCTCCCCAAACCTAGAGAATAAGGAAGCTCTAATTTCTTTAATACACCTTCCCGGCATTTTAATACGACTGCAAAACGCATAAAAGTGACGGCTATACCTGCTTCAATTGCAGGCTTAAGTGCACTCTCCCATGCTTGTCCAACATCACTGAGAAAATCGGTGGGGTGTCCAAATGGAATCGGGGTGGACTCTATCAATGGGGATATTGCGGATGGATTGCTGTTATTGTTTTGTAATCCGTAAATACCGATGGCACTGGCATTATAGATATGCGGTTTTCTTTGCCGATAGGATAAAGCCCACTGTACTATTCTATTTGCAGCATTTATTCGGCTTGTTTTAATGCGTGCTTTTTTTGCTTTGGTCCAAAGGCCATCGCCAATATTCTCTCCAGCGAGATTGACGACAGCATCAATATCATCGGGCGGAATGTTTTCTAATTGATTCCATGTTAATGCCTTAATATTTTCACCAAAAATTTTATATATTTTTGCAATATCTCTACCCACTAAGAAAACAATATGTTGCTGTCTTAACAAAGTAGGAACTAAATTACGGCCAATAAAGCCGGTTGCGCCTGTTATGATTATTTTCAAACTATCCTCCTTTAGGGAAATTGAATACTAGTGCCTGTAGCCATTTGGTTTTTCGAAGCGAAAAACCAAATGGCTACAGATACTAAGATCATAGTAATATGAATGCGCTTTAGGAAGCAATTTTTGTAACAAGGGTTCTAGACATATGTCCTAAATTTAATGCCGTAATTTTTGTAATACAAATTCCTCTAGGGTGTTAATGGCTGTATTATCTGCCTCATATTTAAGCAATGAAACATGAGTATCAGCAAGCTTAGGAAGCAAAGTTGGATCTAAGGCTTTTAATTCATTA
>JAJXVQ010000130.1 GCA_021782065.1 Pseudomonadota bacterium | reverse complement strand
TACACCCGATTGGTTCGATGCAACCGCGACCAGAATGCCCAAGGCATTCAATTTAGCAACGGCCTTTAGGCTCCCTGGCAAAGCATGCCAATCTTCAGGGGTACTAATATAGCCATTCGGATCATCATTGATAACTCCGTCGCGATCAACGATAACAACCGTGGGCCTGCTGTTTAATTCTGCCTTATTCATTCACAAATACTATTAGTTTCGTTAAACATTGTGCCACCGCTTGATTGGCCGCCACAACGCCTGCCTCAGGTGTATCTACACTTGTAGCCACGCTTGCTTGTATGGCACGTGTTTTTAATATGCTTTGTTGGTTCGCGGTGGTTAAACGCGCATCCATTTTCACGCGCACCACACTAGGGCGTACTGTAAAGTCTTGCACAATGCTAAAATTAACAATGTTCAATTGCAAATCGCTTTTGCCACTGTACGGTGAGCTGACCACAGCACGGAATCCACTTTGTTGCTGCAATGTATTTAACAATAAAGTGTAGAACATCTCATTAGGTTTTGCAGCCCATCGATTTAAACTAAAATAACCAATCTGATGCTGCCCATCTAAATATACCATATTATTGTCATTCATAATTGCATCTAAACGCGGCATTGATACCAGCAATATTTGAGGATTGGTTCTGGGTGTGTGGCTCATCGGTGGTGTGGTATTCAAGACATAATTATTTTTTTGTGTGATGTTGACTGGCGATAAACACGCCGTTAACAAAAGCACCGCAAATAATAGAATGACTCTTTTTAACATCGTTTAATTCCTCGCTTTGGCTGTAGTACGTGTTTCACCTGGACCCAATGGTGCAGGCGCCTCACCGCGAATGAGCATGGATGGATTATCCGATAATTGTTGGATGAAACCATCTAAACGCAGCGTAACGCTATCTACATCGTCCAATAAATTCGCCACCTGCGGTAACATTTGGCTATTGATGGTTTCTAATGTCACATTGCTGCGTTGTATTGTGAACTGCGCTGAACCCATCGCATCATTTAAGCGACGTGAAGCAGAATTAATGTTCTCTAAAGTACTCTCCAACAATTGCCCATTTTTGCCGTTAAACACCTTACTTATGCTATTAGTAACTGTTTTTAAATTTTCCGACAGATTCTCGATGGCAACATCTATACGAAATAACAACGAAGGGGAACTCTGAATAACGGGATACTGTTGGCCGGGTTGCACTGTTAACGGCGGTGCATTAAGGTCGCTGCCACTTAATTCCATATAGGCAACCCCCGTCAGCCCCTGCATATTGAGGGTAGCGCGTGTCGCTGTGTTAATGGGTGTGTTGGGGTCAAGCGCAATGATGATGACAACACGCTGGGGATCCGTAGGATCTACTGATATTTTTTTGACCGAGCCCATATCAACGCCATTGTATTTAACTGGCGCACTAACACTTAAACCGGCAACCGACTCTTCCATGTAAACAGCATAATTAACATAGGATTTGGTACTCATGCCTACCGATAACCACAAACCAATGACAATCCCTATTGCGGACAATACGATAACAAAAAAGCCGACTGCGGCATAATAGCCTTTAGTTTCCATGTTCTTCTTTCCTCTCTGTACGTGCACTGGCAAAATATTCTTGAATAAGTGGGTGGGGATCTTTAATGAGCTCTGCTATGGGTTTTACTGCCAATACACGCTTATCTCCTAAAAATGCCACTCTATCTACAGCCGTCCATAGGGTATCCGGGTCATGCGTTACTAACACAATAGTTAATCCTAGGCTTTTTTGCAAATTGAGCACTAATGAATCTAAGCTAGCAGCACTGACAGGGTCTAACCCAGAAGTAGGCTCATCTAAAAATAGCAATTCTGGATCCAGAACGATAGCACGAGCCAAAGCTGCTCTTTTTAACATGCCCCCGCTCAATTCCGAAGGATATTTGTGGGCTGAATCTAGGGGGAATTGTGCCATTTTCATTTTCATATACGATATCGTTTCAATGACATCTTTGGGTAAAGTCGTCAATTCTTTTAACACAAACGCCACATTCTCCAACACCGTTAATGAGGAAAACATCGCTCCTTGCTGAAATAATACTCCCCAACGACGTTGTAAAGATCGCAGATCGGCATCTGGCTTTAAAATATTAATACCTAAAATATTAATTTCCCCGTGCGTGGGTTTAAGTAGTCCTAATAGTTGTTTTAACAAGACCGTTTTACCACAACCGCTACCCCCCACCAAAGCGATAATTTCCCCTTTATAAATCGTTAAATCCAAGTTTTTGTGTATGATTTGCTTACCAAACTGGCTTTGTAAACCCTTAACGCTAATAGCAACCTCTTGTTCCATACCCTATAGCCCCAACCGATTAAACAGAATAGAAAAGGCAGCATCGACAACGATAATCATAAAAATTCCCTGTACTACACTGATAGTGGTACGCTCTCCCACACTGGCAGCACTGTCTTTGACTTGAAAACCCTGAAAAGTACCAATGGAAGCAATCAATAAAGCAAACACAGGCACCTTAACTAAGCCGATTAAGAAAGTTTGTAGATCGATGGCATAACTAAAACGATGTATAAAATCAAAAAAGCTTAAGGATAACATCGTTTTGGCCATGATCATGCCGCCAAATAAGGCCAATACTTCTGATAAAACCACTAACAAAGGCAACGCAATCAATAATCCCATCACTCGCGGCAATACCAATACTTCAACTGGCGATAACCCCATAGTTTGTAGCGCTGCCACTTCTTCCGTTAATTTCATCGTGCCTATTTGTGCCGCATAACTAGAACCGGTACGGCCAGCAATAATAATAGCTGTGATCATAGGACCGAATTCACGCAATATAGCAATCCCTAAGAAATCCACCACAAAGATATTGGCGCCATAATCGCGTAATTGCACCCCCACTTGATACGCTAAAACCACACCTATTAAAAAAGATAATAACGCGACAATAAAAGTAGCACGTGTGCCAGTAGCCTGAATACTATGGCAAATAGATCTAAAGCGAATATTAGCTGGCGATTTACACCAACCTAAGCCATCAAAACAAATTCTGCCTATAAAAGAAAAAAATGACCACAGTTGCAGCCCTAAATTAATAGTTTGTTTACCCAGAATCTGCACCCATGGCAAAGAAGGCTGAGGGGATACAATGGGAAGATCTGTAGCATACTCTTTGATTAAAGAAAAAACTTCTTCATGCGCCTCTGAAAACCCTTCCATTGCACTGTTCGGCCTAAAGACTCCCAATGCTCAGCAAAACGAGTCAACAGCAAAGCGCCCACTGAATCCAATGCTTCTACTTTGCTACCGTCGATTATAAACGGTTTATTCGC
>JAJXVQ010000014.1 GCA_021782065.1 Pseudomonadota bacterium | reverse complement strand
GTTCTACAGTTTTATCAAAAAAGTAGGGCACCCATAAAACGTGGCGTAATTTTTGATAGAGTTCGCAATGTTGCCACGATAAAAGTTCTTTACTCATCAAAGGAACAATGCTCACATAAGTTGATTCTTTGGGTTGGCCATTGGCATTCAATGGCAAAGTTTTTAATTCTATACCTAAGTGCGTAAAATCCGGTTTAGATAAATTTCCGGCGGTAGCACCTAAAACACGTTCCAACAATTGGCCTATAAAGCCTTTCTCACGTCGAAAATCGCTGGGCATAATCATAGATACCGATGTTGCTAAATCGCCCAAACTTTGTTGTGCAATAGCCGCTGCGCGCGTCGAGAGTTCTGCTTCAGTTTGCGGGGGAGATGCTTTCATTTTATTTCCCTGGCATATTGCCCCATAAATATTTATGCAATTGAAATTGAAATCGTACAGGCAAGCCGTATTCTAATATCCAATCGGCTAATATTGTTGGTGATAGTACATCTGCTATAGGTGAAAACAATAAATGACATTTTTGTGCTAGCTGATATTGTTTGATCATCTCTACACTCCACTCAAAATCTGCTTTATCGCCAATGACAAATTTGATTTGATCTATAGGAGTTAAATAACCAATATTGAGATAATCATTTTTCTCACACTCTTTAGAACTCGGTGTTTTTAAATCCATCACCTTAATCACACGCGGGTCAACTTTTGCCACGGACAAGGCACCGCTGGTTTCTAATGACACATAATAATTTTTATCACATAGTTGCTTTAACAGATTATGACAATTGTCTTGAGCTAAAGGTTCACCGCCTGTAACGGTGATATAATGTGTAGGATACAGCGCCACTTTTTGTAAGATACTCTCTATGCTGATCTTTTCACCGCCACTAAAAGCATAAGCGGTGTCGCAATAATAACAGCGCAAGGGACAACCCGTTAAACGTATAAAAGTGGTTGGAATGCCTACACTAGCACTTTCTCCTTGCAAAGAATAAAAAATTTCACCCACACGTAACATAACCATGCGCATTTACACTCCCTGTTGAGTCATATCTTGCAAGCGTTGTGTAGCCAATGTGGCTGCTGAAGTATTGGGATATTGTTTTACTAAAGCTTCTAAGATTTGACGGGCCTCGGCCCATTTGCCTTGCTGGTAGTAGATATAGCCCAATTTTAATTGCGCATCCGATATTTTAGGGCTACTAGGAAATTGCGTCACTACCGCTTGAAAATGGGTTTGAGCACTGTTTAAATCACCGCCGACTAAGCCTATTTCCCCCAACCAATAGTGTGCATTTGCGGCATAATCGCCTTTGGGGTATTGGCTTAAATAATTACTCATGCCTGCACTGGCATCGCTGTATTGTTGTTTAGTGATTAATTCATAAGCACCATCATAAATGGCTTTTTGTTTATCGTCAGTGCTGCTGGTTGTAGCTGCAGCGGCTGTTGTACCGACAGCAGCTGCGGGGGCTGCCTTACTACTTACTGCATTCGAGGTGACTGTAGGTTTAACACTGACGCCGTCATTATTCTGGGGGATGGTTGTAGTCACTGTAGCCGTCGTTAAGGCGGTCGCAGCGCCGTTTATAGCGGAATTAGCCGGTGACTTATTTTCTAATTGTAAATAAATATTTTTTTGCGCTTGTGTAAGTTGATCTATTTGGTGGGATTGTACTTCTAATTGTCCTTGTAATCTACGAACCTGCTGCTGCAATTGTGTAACGGTGTTGACCAGATCAGCGGGTTCGTTTGCACTGGACTCCACTTGCATGGCTGCTGCTTGTTGCCCATTATTTTGCATTACAGGATAGGATGTTATGTTTTCTGATTGCCCCTGGACTATAGGTGCTGCATAGGCAGAGATGGCTAGAATACAACCTAAAGTGGTACAAAGTAATTTATAATATTTCATTTTTCTAGCCTTAAATAAAAGGTATAATTGTACCATGCAAATACACAGTCATTGGCTAATACCCCCTCCCTAACGGTACGGCTCGGTTTCTTAATTGGGTAAAGGCGGTTCCGAACCGCCCCTACAGCTGCTCTTTAACCCGCGTTGTCGTAGGTTATGTCATCTCGTCTATCTTGTGAATACGCGTAATCATCGTTACCAGAAACGGCTGGTTTTTCTGAACCATAGCTCACGGTACGCATTTGATTGGCATTCACACCCATTGTGATCAAACCTTGACGCACTACATCCGCACGACGTTGCCCTAAACCTATATTGTATTCACGGCTGCCTCTAGGATCTGCGTTACCAGCAATCAAAATCCGAGCATTAGGATGCTTTTTCAGATAACTGGCATTGGCTTGCAATATAGACATATATTCAGGTTTGATAATGTCTTTATCAAAATCAAAATACACTGTATTTTTCTCTATGCCTAAGATCTTAGCCATACGAGCATCCATACTGTCATCAAAATCTGGATTAGTGCCTACACCGGCCCCGGTAGCACCACCACCGCCCACAACGCTTGTATTTTTATCGTCAGATTTAGATGAACATGCGGCCAAAGCTAGCGCGATCAACAGCATCATCGCCCATTTTAAACTTCTTTTCATTCAGAGCACTCCTCACATTAACATTTATTTAATAGGGTGACCAAGCAGGCGCTTGCGCATCCCCAGAAACTTCGGGTAACCGGATATTAACCTGTCCATTACTCGAAACCATACCCAACATACGCCGACCACCGACATTTGTGGAATAAACAATTATCCGGCCATTAGGCGCAGGACTAGGCGATTCTAGATAACCTCCTTGAGTTAGCATCTGCATCGTTTCTGATTGTAAATCATATATCGCCACATTAAAACCTCTATCATCTCTATGTAATAAAGAAATTTTGCTAGGATTACCGGCTAAATAGCTTGCACTCGCATTATACGAACCCAAGTAAGTGATACGTTGCGCTTGTTTGTTTGCTAAATCAACACTATAGATTTGGGGTGCTCCACCACGATCGGAAGTAAACAAAATGGACTGGCCATCGGGAGACCAGCTAGGCTCTGTATTAATAGCGGAATCATTCGTGAGCTGATTTAGTCTACCGCTACCTAAATCAATTGTATAAATATTGGGGTTGGTTCTACCCATAGATAAGGCCACTGCCAATGAGCGGCCATCGGGAGAAAATGAAGGAGCACCATTGATGCCAGGGAAGCTGGAAATAAGGCGTCGCTGCCCTGTGGCTACATCGGAAGTAAAAATCTGTGGCAACTTGGTTTCAAAGGAAACATAGACGATCTGTTTGCCATCAGGCGACCAGTCTGGTGACATAATGGGTTGGGTAGAAGTTAATAGCGGTTTGGCATTGTGGCCATCTACATCGGACACCATCAGTGCATACAATTTATGACGAGGATTATTCGGTAAAGGCGTTACTTTAACATAAGCTAGCCGAGTCGAAAAAACACCCTTTTCCCCTGTTAATTTTTCATAAATGATATCGCTGATGTGGTGTGCCAAGGCGCGAGTTTGGCTATCAGCGACCGTATAAGATTGTCGCATTAAAACAGTAGGCGTACTTTGATTACTGTGGAATAAATCTAATAAAGTCATATCGACCTTCGTTTGGCCATTGCCCGCAGGTACGGCGCTCCCGATGACCAAATCGTCTAAGCCTAGGGTTTTCCATAGATCGGCACTAACAGCATCGGCATCGTGCGGTTGTTGGGGCAAACTACTTTGCGGCATCACTTGAAATTGCCCAGAATGATTTAAGTCATTGGCAACGATACGAGCAATATCGTGGGGGCTCGTGGGATTATTCACATCAAAAGGCACAATAGCGATGGGAATAGCGCGTACCACACCACGAGTAATTTGTATATCCATGGCAGCTAACGCTACGCTGCTAAAGCACATCACCAAGGTAGTCATTAAAATCCATACACTGTATTTTTTCATGATCATTCTCTACTTTTAGTTATCACTAAATTGCACTTTCAACTCTCTAAAACTGGCAAACAAAGCAGGATCGGAAGGAACCGGCAAAGGCGAAGCCTTATAGACCGCCGTTAACGCCAAACGATCCAACGCGGGATTACCGCTGCTGCCTACGTTTTGTACCTGCAATACTGTACCATCGGCAGCTAAACGAATTAGCATGGTCGTGGCTAGTTTTTGTTGATCTACACCGGGCAATTGCGTCCACTGCGCTTGTATGGCTTGGGTTATCAAGCCTACATAACGATTGATTTCGTTTTGCATTTGCGTATTAGTAGCTGCTGTAGTGGCGGCCTTTTGTGTTGCTAATGCCTGTTGCTGCTGTGCAGCGCGTTTAGCATCGGCCGCTTTTTGTGCCGCTAATGCTTGTTGTTGCGCATCGACTGCTTTTTTGGCACTAGCAGCAGCTTGTGCTTGGGTTTGGGCCAACTGTTGAGCGGCTTGTTTTTGCTGTGCCTGTAATTGCGCTAATTGATCGGCCGCCTTTTTAGCATCTGCTTGTTGTTTTAAGGCTAAAGCGGCTTGTTCTTGTTTGGCTTGTTGAATCTGTGCTAAGGCTTCTGCTTTGGCTGCTGCCAATTGCCTCGCCTCATTGGCTGCCTTGGCCTTAGCGGCAGCATCGGCTGCTTGTTGAGCGTGTATTTCCTGGCTTAAATCGTTTTCGGAAATAGCGACGGCATTGACGATTTCTTTGTTGTTTTGTATTTCTTGAGCACGGGATGCAGGTGGAATGCTCATGAGGCTATCGCTTAAAGACACCAAAAGCACCACAGCGATGAAAATATGAAAGATAAAAGAAAAGCCAAAACTTTGCTTTAAGCGCGCGGGCATCATGCAGCTCCTTGATCAGGAGGATTTTGGGTAATCAAACCAACTTGCGCCACGCCAGCCCGCTGTAATAACACCATGGCCCCTACTACTTGGCCATAGCTCGCATGTGTATCCCCTTTCACCATCACCACCGATTTTTGGCCTTGGCTTTTTTCAATTTGTAAACGTGCAGCTACCTTGACCACTAAATCATGCGCATTCAAAGCTTGTTCTGGGTTAACGTTAGCATTTAAATAGTAACGCCCTTGTTCATCTACCGAAATAATCAAAGGTTTATTATTGTGATCTTCTAAGGCTTGAGCCTGAGCTTGAGGCAATTGCACTTTAACGCCCGGAGTCAATAAGGGCGTTGCAATCATAAAAATGACCAATAACACCAGCATCACATCTATGTACGGCACCACATTCATCTCGGCGATGGCACGTCTAGAACTACGTTTTCTAGTGTATTTAGAATAATACATAGTAATTACTCGCACTTTTTCGGCAGCGGTACTTGTAACTCAAAGGGTAGTTATAATACATATTATTCCTCTTCCCCTTTTGCAGGTTTATACAAACGGCGCTGCAAAATACCCGTTAATTCATGCCTAAAAGCAGTATATTGATTGGTAAGACGATCGGCGCTACGCGAATAACGATTGTAGGCAATAACAGCCGGAATTGCGGCGAATAAACCCATAGCAGTGGCAATCAACGCTTCCGAAATACCGGGTGCGACCATGGCGATGGTGGCTTGTTCGCTTTGCCCCAAAGCCTGGAATGAAGTCATAATGCCCCATACAGTGCCAAATAAGCCTACGTAAGGGCTGGTAGAACCTATAGTCGCCAAAATAGGTAAATATTGTTCAACTTCGTCGATTTCGCGGTTTTCAGCAATGGCCATAGCGCGTTCGGCATTTTCTAAGGTGATATCTTGTGGCAAAGCTTCTTTTTTAGCATGATTAAAGGATTCAAAACCGGCTTGAAATATAGCAGCAAGTCCTAAAGGCGGCATTTTTTTCTGCGTAATACGGCCATATAATTGTGTTAAATCTAAACCGGACCAAAATGTTTCTTCAAATTGACGTGCCAATTTACCTAAATGGCGATAAACGGAGCTTCTTTGAAAGATAATGGTCCAAGAAACCAGTGAAGCACCCAATAAAATCAACATTATGCCCTTCACTATAGTGCTGGCATCCGTAAAAAAATGTACCGTTGAGTTATCAATCGTCATAAGTTCCGCCTCGATATGCGCAAAAATTGACTTATCATACCTCATTTATAGGAGACGGTGCAAGCTCACAATGATGGTGTGCAACAATAAATTATTTGGAAAAATTGAATGCTATTTTTTATATTAGCATCGCTGCAAAGGTGAATATAATTTTAGGTGAGCACGTTTAAGCATTCACCGCTTGCTATAGTCCGCAAAACTGGCTATATGCTCTGCACCAGGCAAAGCAGGCACCTTTTTGCTTTCAATCACCGCATAATAATACCCTTCTCTGCCTGGAACTTTTTTACCCCAATGCGTATTGACTAGCCAATCGTCTTTTTTAGAAGCAATAAATTTTTCAAAGCTCCCAAAAAATGGCAACAAGCCGCCGCTTAAGATCCGCTTGACCAGCTCGGGAGAAACATTCTGATCTTCAGCCAGATTGGCATACATGGCTAAATCTTCTTGAGTCCTAACCACCAAAACTGTCGCCATACCGTCTTTATCGACTAAAACAAAACTGCCAGTATTCTCGCATAGATAATGCTCTATAATCCCCAAATCCATTTTTATATTGGCAAATACCTCTGCAAAAGCAGTATCCGTCAATATAGGAGTTGTTTTTTCCACAATAGAACTAAAAAGAGTCGTGCATAAATCTAGAAAATACGCACTTTGCATTTCATAAATAGCTGCGTTGATTTTTTCTTCCAGATCCTCTTCGCTTTTCAAGAAAAATTTATCAATCTTTTTGTCATTAAATAATTTTACGGCCAAACCGTGATCCGCTTCGCCCGTGACCATGATTATTTTTGCAAATTTATTTTTAACCTGCTCTCTTAATTGGTCTATAAATTCCACTCCGGTTAATTGCGGCATAGAAAAATCGACCACGATAACGGAAACTACATCAAAGCGTTCTGGTCTTAACAGAGCCGTTTTGAGTTCTTTAGTACGCAAGGTAACATTTTGTTCCGAAGGATCAGGTGATTCTATGTCGGCCATTAAATAACTATCGTCTATAGGGATCATTTTCGCATTTTCCGTGCAATATACTAATGCTTCCTTAGGATCATTAAATGTATGATAAATAGCGTCGTCGTCTAATTTCAAGCTTAATGTTTTAAGAAAAGTCTTATTATCATCTATTAAGATGGTCGTGGTAGGGTGAAATAATGGGCTAATCACTAAAGTCATAGCAAATCCTCCGTAATATTTTGTTAGAGCCTAACTCATAAATTAAAGCGTATTGGTAACTACTTTACTCTTTCCAGCCGCTCCCTGACAGTCGCGGCTCGGTGTGTCGTTTATAACCGAGCCGCGACTGTCAGGGAGCGGACCAATAGGATATATCCTAAATGCACTCAATATGCGTTTTTCTTACAATAAGGTTCGGGCAGTTAGGCGTATTGTATACCAATACTCGGAAAACATACAATACCCTATTATACCCTAATTTGTAAAGCAACATTTCTATAAACACATGGTCAAACTTGGCTTCTCTTTCTATATCATCAAATAGAGTAACCAGTGCCTTGAATGGTTTAGAGGGAATATTTTTTACCCCTTCTAAATTATTTTCTCTGGCCAATGGGTAGGTGCCTATACACTGGAAAATATTTTTTAGCCCATTTGATCCCCAGGATGATAGCCGACAGCAGGAGTGCGCATTTCATGAGCAATTCCAGAACCCACTGCCTCGGCTGTTCTTACTTTCTTGTCAGTTTCCAGCTTTTTTTTATTTTTAACCAGACCCGAGTTCGGGGTTTTGATTCTTATAGATCAAAACCCCGAACTCAGGTTCTCAATACACTAACTTCAGATCCACATGCCGCCCTAATTCATCCAATAAGGCATCACTGGGACTCACTTTAAAGGTTTCTCCCAAGACCAATTGGGCCATCGCATTGTCTGTAGCAAAACAAATATGTGTGGGGGTAGAGCCCTGATTGTGTTTTCCTAAAATGGTTTGTATGACTTGCAATTTCTGTGCCGAGCAATCTTTATCATGTAAGGACAATTCCATATACTTCACATGAATTTGCCTAAAGTCTTCTAAGCCCCATAATTTCCGGGCACTCATGCGCAAATTGCCGCTCCAGTCATCTATATTGGTGTCACCTTCTATGACCAACAAGGAATCCTTTTGAATGATAGAACGTAATTCTTGATATAAGTCGGGGAACACGGTCACATCGATTTGCCCCGTTTCATCGGCTAATTTGATAATCGCCATGCGTTCCTCTTTTTTAGTCATAAGCGTCCGCACATCCAATACCCAGCCCGCGATTTTTTGATAGTCTCCGCTCGATAATCCAGCTATACGAGTTTTGAATACAGCGTCTATTTCGGCCCTATAGGCCCTGATGGGCAACTCTGAAAAATAAAAGCCAAAGCTGTTTTTTTCGGCTTGTAAGCGTTGCCTTAAGTTCCAAGTTGGTGCCATTATGTAAGCCGTTTCAGGCCTATCGTCTAATAAGGTAAACAGACTGCCCTGCTGATGACTTTTTTCCTGGGCTTTTTTTTCTGATAAAGACAAGGCTGTGGGAAGGCTAGCCAGTAACACAGCCCTATCTACCGCAAAGCTATCGCAAGCACCACTATTAATTAAAGTGTCAAATACGCGCTTATTTACCCTTTTCAAATCCACGCTAGCTACAAAATCATAAAAAGAATTAAATGCCTGCTTCTGCTTTCGCGCTAATAAAATCGCTTCTACCGCCCCCTCGCCCACGCCCTTTAATGCACCTAAACCATATTCTATGGCATGATCTTCATTGACCGTAAATGCATAAGCACTGCTATAAATGGATGGCGGTACTATTGTTAAGTTCATTTGCCTACATTCGTCTATTAGTCCAGCTAATTTATCAGTATCTTGTAATTCCGAAGTCAATACAGCCGCCATAAATTCTGCCGGATAATGTGCTTTTAACCACGCCGTTTGATAGGCTAATAAGGCATAAGCGGCTGAGTGCGATTTATTAAAACCGTAACCCGCAAATTTTTCCATTAAGTCAAAGATAGCATTAGCGAGCTTTTCGTCTATGTCGCGCTGTTTAGCACCATTAATAAAAATCTGCCGTTGCTGCGCCATTTCCTCGGGCTTTTTCTTACCCATGGCGCGACGTAATAGATCAGCACCACCCAAGGTATAATTCGCCAGCACTTGTGCTATCTGCATCACCTGCTCTTGGTACAAAATAATACCGTAAGTCGGTTTTAATACGGGTAATAAATCCGGGTGCTGATAAGCTACTTCAGCTATACCCTGTTTACGATTGATAAAGTCTTCCACCATGCCCGATTGCAATGGACCGGGCCTAAATAATGCCACCAAGGCAATGATGTCTTCAAAACAGTCTGGCTGTAAGCGTTTGATAATATCCTTCATGCCACGCGATTCTAACTGAAATACCGCCGTGGTTTGACATTTTTGTAACAACTCAAAAGTCGCTTGATCATTCAGATCGATCAAAGTAATGTTCAACAAAGTACCCTGATTTTTACGCTGCTGTTTGTGTACAGCCTCTACCGTCCACTTGATAATGGTCAGGGTTCTTAAGCCTAAAAAATCATATTTGACTAACCCCACTGCCTCTACATCATCTTTATCGTATTGCGTCACCCAAGCATCACTGCCCGCTTCACAATAGATGGGAGCAAAATCGCTGATCTGCGACGGCGCAATCACCACGCCACCAGCATGCTTGCCCGCATTCCGTACACTGCCTTCCAATACCAATGCGAGCTCTATCAAAGAACGTACATCCTCTTCCTCTTCATAGCGCTGACGCAATACATCTTCTTGTGCTAAAGCTTTTTCTAAGGTTATACCCAATTCAAATGGAATTAGCTTGGCAATGGTATCCACAAAACCATAAGGATAACCTAACACTCGACCCACATCGCGCACCACCGCTTTTGCGGCCATGGTGCCATAAGTGATGATCTGCGATACGCTGTGGCGGCCATAACGACTGGCTACATACTCTATAACCTTATCTCGTCCTTCCATGCAAAAGTCTACGTCAAAATCGGGCATGGATACCCGTTCGGGATTTAAGAAACGTTCAAAGAGTAGATCATATTTTAAAGGGTCTAAATCGGTAATGCCTATGCAATATGCCACCAGCGAACCCGGACCCGAACCACGGCCTGGACCTACTGGCACATCATTGTTCTTCGCCCAATTGATAAAATCGGCTACAATCAAAAAATAACCGGTATATCCCATACCGTTGATCACGGCCAATTCACGCTCTAAGCGTTCATCATAATCTTGCCTTTGCAATATACCGTCATTAAATGCCGTGATTGCAGACCAGCGATCCGCTAGGCCGGTTTTAGCCATATGCTCTAAATAGCTCTCGGTGCTAAAACCTTCTGGCACGGGATAATGCGGCAAATGATACTCGCCCAAGGCGATATGCAAATTACAACGCTTGGCAATTTCCACACTGTTGCTTAAGGCAGAAGGAAATGCAGAAAATAATTTCTGCATTTCATCGTCGCCACGTAAATATTGTTGCGGTGTATAATGGCGTATACGTTTCGGATCACCCAGCAATGAACCTTCACTGATACACACTCTCGCTTCATGGGCCTCATATTGCTGCGCCGTTAAAAAACGCACCTTGTTGGTCGCTACGATAGGTACTTGTAATTCGGCCGCAAGTTGCACGACTTCTTTTAAATAATAGTCTTCGTCGGCAACTCCTATTTTATGTACTTCTAAATAATAGCGATCGCCAAGAATAGAGCGCCAATAGGAAATACATTCTCTAGCAGCATTCAAGTCGCTTTTTAAAATACATTGCCCTACATCACCTGCTATCCCACCCGATAGTACGATAAGCCCCTCGTTGTGCGCCTTGAGCCAATCTCGAGCTATGCCGGGTTTGTCTAAAATAACTTGTCCTTGATTATAGGCACTGGAAATCAACTGTATTAAGTTACGATAGCCCCCATTATTTTGACATAATAACGTTAAATGATATGCTGGTTTTACTGGATTTAGTTTTGTTTTCTTGTTTTCATTCGTGATAGTGTCATAACATTCTATATCGCAGCCTATAATCGGCTTAATGCCCTTTTTAAGGGCTTTAGTATAAAATTTAATGGCAGCAAATAAACTATTTAGGTCCGTTAGAGCCAATGCGGGAATATTTATTTCGCCACACAGGTCAAATAAGGCATCCAAATGGCATAAGCCATCTTTTAGAGAATAATCGGTATGTAAATTAAGATGCACAAATGAAGGCATTTTCATTGTGTTATTAATGCCTCCTTAACCGGTGCAAAGCTACGGCGGTGTATAGCACAAGGTCCATATTGTTGCAAGGCGTGTCTGTGTAATAAGGTACCATAACCCATGTGTTGGCTAAAACCGTATAGTGGGAATTGTTCGTGATAGTCTATCATTTTTTGATCCCGGTACACTTTAGCAACTATAGACGCAGCAGAAATAACAGGCACTTTTTGATCACCACCAATGATAGCGTGACTCTGATAAGACCATTTAGGACAACGATTGCCATCCACCAATACTAAAGCGGGTTGTAGTGTTAAGGCCTCTACGGCGCGACGCATTGCTAATAAAGCAGCTTGTAAAATATTGAGGCGATCAATTTCTTCTACCTCGGCCCAACCTATGGCCACGGCCAAAGCTTTCTCGCGAATTTCTAAGTCTAAATATCGCCTTTTACTTGGACTTAATAGTTTAGAATCTTTTAATCCTGGGATAGAAATTTCTTTATCCAAAATAACTGCTGCCGCCACCACAGGACCCGCTAAGGGGCCGCGCCCTACCTCGTCTACACCCGCAATATACGCATTGGGGTTATCTATCTCAAATCGAGTTAAATCCATAATACCTGTTTACTCCATTGTCTTAATTTTGTTGAATGAAATTGTAGTTTACAAGTTATTTTATAGAAGGGCGATTCACGAATAGCCCCTACAACACGAGCATCAAAACGACGTAGGGATGGTTCGTGAATAGTGCGAATAGCACTGTAGAACAAACGCTTCATCGTATCTTCATTGACTAGGGGCATAGATGCCCAATAATTACAATTCATTTAAGGTTCCAAGCCAAATACCTGTTTTAAATACACCAGATAATGTGGGTCAGGGCACATGGTTTTGCCGGGCGTGTCCGATACCTTTGCTACAGGATGGCCATTGCAGTAAATCATTTTAATCACGTTTTGCATTGCTTCTATACCCATGTCATTAGTTAGATAGGTACCTATACCAAAAGCTACTTTGGTTCTGCCTTTAAAATAATGATAAAGCCGCAAAGCTAAGTCAAAATTTAAATTATCGCTGAACACCAAGGTTTTTGTTCTAGGATCGATGCGCTTAGATTCGTAATGTGCAATCATTTTTTCACCAAAGATGAAAGGATCACCTGAGTCATGCCGCACACCATCAAAGAGCTTGCAAAAATATAAATCAAAATCATGTAGGAAGGCATCTAAACCATAAACGTCTGTTAAAATGATACCCAACTCACCGCGGTATTCTTGTGCCCATCGTTCAAAAGCAAATTGTTGGCTATAAATCAAACGTGGCCCCAAGGTTTGGCAGGCTTGTAAATATTCATGTGCCATTGTACCTATGGGTTTTAAGTGTAATTTTTTGGCAAAATATACATTGCTGGTACCGGTTAATTGATGATCCAATTTATTTTTCAACGTATCTACGACTAAAGCTTGCCAAGCTTTAGAAAAACGACGGCGGGTACCAAATTCCGAAAACACAAAGGCTTCTCCTTGCGTCTTTTCGGCCAGCATCTTAATTTTGTCTTCTAATTTTTTTTGACCATCCACAAGCAGTTTTTTATAATCTTCTTTATGCTGATAATAGATTTCATTGATGAGTGCCAAAATTGGAATTTCAAATAGAATGGTATGTAACCATGGTCCTTTGATAGATAACTCAAATTTATCGTCGGCATTGATAGTGACAAATTCTGGATTAAAGCGAAAAATACGTAGAAATTCTACAAAATCACTTTTAAAAAAAGGAATGCTGCGTAAATAGTCTAATTCATCCTTAGTGAAAGATAATGCGCCTAAGTCATTGATTGCCCGACGGAACTCGTCGGCATAAGGTCTTAAGTCTATATTGGCATTGCGACATTGAAACTTATATTCCACCATCGCACCCGGAAATTGGTGCAATACGGTTTGCATCATGGTGAATTTATAAAAGTCGGTGTCTAATAACGAGTCTATGATCATGTTTAACCTAAATGGAGGAGAGGGCGGGATTCGAACCCGCGTGGAGCGTAAAGCCCCCGACCGATTTCGAGTCGGTGCCGTTATGACCGCTTCGGTACCTCTCCGATATTAAAATACTCCGTCACTACTTTCCCCATCCGCTCCCTAACGGTCGCGGCTCAGTTCATCCGTTTATAACCGAGCCGCGACCGTTAGGGAGCGGATGGCTGAGATATACTCTATAATATGCGTTTTTCTTCCAGCAAGGCGTGAGTAGCTACAATACCCCCAATCGCTTCGCCGCTTCTTTATAGAACTGTATCACATCGCCTAAATCCTGGCGGAAACGATCTTTATCATAAATTTCGCCGCTTTGTTTGTCCCATAAGCGACAACCATCTAAGGTGAATTCATCGCCCAAGAATAACTCTCCTTGATAATACCCAAATTCTAGTTTGAAGTCGACTAGATCAAAGCCTGCTTTAGCAAATATCGATTGTAAAATATCATTGACGCGATAAGTCAACATTCTCATGGCAACCAGATCTTCTTTGCTGGCTAATTTTAGCATGAATATATGATCTTCTGTGATGATGGGATCACCTAAAGCATCGTCTTTTAAGAAAAACTCAAATAGCGGCGGTGAAAACACTCTACCCCGCTCAATGCCCAAACGTTTGCAGATACCCCCCGCGGCTCTATTCCGTAATACACATTCTATAGGCAACATGTTTAGCCGTCGCACGCGTATTTCCGTATCGCTTATACTTTTTAGCCAATGGGTTTTAATACCATTTTCGGCCAATACCGCCATGATGAAAGCATCGAATGCGCAATTAACTCGTCCTTTGTCCTCTAAAATAGCGTGCTTGGCGCCATTGCCTCCCGTGGCATCATTGCGAAATTGAACCTGTAGCTCATTAGGCTCACCTATGTCATACACCGTCTTGGATTTACCTTTGTAGAGCTCATGGCGTATACTCATTGCTTATCGGCCTCGGTGATCTTGGACGCAGTATCGTCATTGGCGATCGCTGCTGGGGTTGTTGTGGCTGCAACAATAGGTGCTGTGGCAACTGCGGGGACTGGCGTTGCGGGCGTAGCTTTAGTGTTTTGTTTTGCCATAGCTGACTGGTAAGCACGGCTACCTGGGGGCAGAATAGAAACGGTCTTGACATCCGCCATAGGTCCAGCTGGCACTACATAATAGTTATCTGCCCCTTCTGTGCTTACCCCAGGCGGCATTTTAAGCACGTTTAAACTATCTTGTTTTTGATAGTAACTACCATAATCGTTTTTGCCTTCCACGCTGCAGCCCAGTACTGTACCGCTCAATAGAAAAAGGACAGCCGTTTTCATTTTTTTATTCATTCGTTTCTTCCTTTATGCCTGCTTCCTGCATAGCCTGTAAAACAGTGTTATGATGCTCTTTGGAAAGGGCCGTTAATGGCAAACGTATTCCCGCACGTATCAAGTTCAACTCATGAACAGCCCATTTCACGGGTATAGGGTTCGTTTGTACACCTAAAGCACGGTGTAAAGCTTGCATTTTATTGTCTAACTCATCGGCCTTAGTCTTATTGCCCTGCAATGCGGCCTCAGCCATATCGTGCATTAACCTAGGCACCACGTTGGCAGTCACTGAAATAACGCCTTTGCCACCGGCTAGCATTAAATCTTTACAGCTGCTGTCATCGCCACTTAAAATACTCAAACGAGAAGCACATAATTCAATTAATTGCAGATAACGTGCCCTATCGTGCACCGCTTCTTTAATACCAACGATGTTACTACAATCCGCTAATCTTGCTACGGTTTCGGGTAGCATATCGCAGGCCGTGCGGGAAGGCACATTGTACAAAATTTGCGGCACTGGAACCGCTTCGCTGATGACCTTAAAATGTTGATATAACCCTTCTTGGGTCGGCTTAATATAGGCTGGCGTCATTAGCAAACAGCCATCCACACCCATTTCCATAGCATTAAAGGTTTTATCTATGGTTTTATGCGTGCTATTAGCGCCTGTACCTGCGATAACCGGAATACGGGAATCGACTTTGCGTACTACAAAATGAATCAATTTATTAATTTCTTCATCAGTCAGCGTGGCACCCTCACCGGTTGTACCGGCAATGACTAAACCATCACTTTTTTGCTCTATATGAAAAGCAATCAATTTTTCCAAACTGGTGTAATCAATATTGCTCTCTTCGTCCATGGGCGTGACTAAGGCAACTAAACTGCCGTGAAACATGCAACTATCCTCGTGTGACCATTGAAGGTTGAATCATACCGCGCCAAAGGAAGAAACTCAAGCTTTATCAGTGATTATTTATTGTACTGATTTTAACCCAATGCACGGAGCACGAGAATTAAAATATACTAGGGGCTGTTGACAATTGTCTTGTAACCTATTGATTTAAAAGAGCAAACTCGTAAAATTACGATTCTAACAAAGTAACAAAACGAGTTTGCGATGGCTAGACTTA
>JAJXVQ010000129.1 GCA_021782065.1 Pseudomonadota bacterium | reverse complement strand
ATAGATTTTTTCCACAATGGAATGACAATGAATGGCGGCTAGTGGCGGAAGAAGCCTTTGCTGCTGATGATAAAAACCCTTATGCATACCGATTTTTAGAATACAGGAGAATATCTCAATGAGCGAAGCTGCAATCTATACTCCAGGTTTTAGCGCCAATGACTATCTAAAAGTAACGCCCGCGGCCATTGCACGTATAGCCGAGCTATTGTCTGAAGAAGAAGATGTACGCACACAATTGCGTATTTATATAGAAGGCGGCGGTTGTTCTGGTTTTCAATATGGTTTCATCCTGGATGAAGAATGTAAAGAAGACGATACGGTAATCTCTTGTCCTGTGGCTAAAGAGGATGCCGCGTATAAAACCCGTGCAGAAATTCATATTTATATAGACCCATTAAGTTTACAATATTTAACCGGCGCTGAATTAGATTATAAAGATGATGTAGAAGGGCAGCGCTTTATCATCCGCAATCCACATGCAAAAACAACTTGTGGTTGCGGTAATTCTTTTACTTTGAAGGAAGATGAGGAAGGCGATGAATAAAAAAAGATGGATGGCCCTTTTATTATGGACGATAAGCGCGACTCTGTTGGCAGCACCCGCTTCTGATGGCAATTTGCATTGTATACCCAATCAAGTGCAATTTAACGATAAGGGCGATATACATTTTGGCGCGCCCGATAACAAAGCACAAATTTTCTTAGTACGCAGTCAATATGACAGCGCTTTAGTCTTAGATTTTCTTGAGGGTCATATAGGTGCAAGTGCTGGACTAACACAAGAATTGGGTCCTAGAGCGTGGGCTGTGTATGTTTATAAATCCACGGCGGATACTTTGCGCATCGAAACGGGCAGGAAGCCGCCTTTTTGGTCTTGCTCGGTAGAAGATCCAAAGGCTCCACCTGATATGAACCCATTCAAACCCAGCGATTGTCGTAAAAGTGTGTGGGTTTGTGCATTGAGCGCCGACTCAGCAAAAACCATATTATCGACGCAGTATCAACAACAGGCTAAAGATTTAGACCATTCTTTTTGGTTACCGTTGGGCGATACGGAATATCAGTCCGTATATTTTCTAACGGATCTGCAGAAGAATTGATTTATTGGGTTATATCTCTTTTAGCAAGAAAATAGCAGTACCCGTCATTGCGAGCCAGTGAGCGCAGCGAACAGGCGCGGCAATCTAGCGTTGGAATAATGAAAATTAACTGTTTGTACAGAGAAATTTTTAAAACACTGTGATACGTATAAAACGAATATTTTCCTGGATTGCTTCGTCGCTTCGCTCCTCGCAATGACGAGGGACGGATATTTCCCTTAAACTATGCCGCTTCTCTAAAAGTCCAAAATTTATGCGCGGAATAATTCCAGCCTAACACCAATATCGTTGCGATCACTTGTGCGAGCAAATAAGGCACGGCGAAGACACCGTGTAGTAGCTGCAATAAAGCGGCATTCATAAAAAAAGCAATGATAAACACGATGATAAACTGGGTAATGGCTTTATGGTGCTTTTTTTGTGAGGTAAAAGTATGTTTGCGGTTTAAAACATAATTGACTATGCCACCTAATAAATATCCTAAACTAGAGCCTAAAACCGCACTCGTCTGAAAAAGCTCTACACACAAAACCAACACGATATATTGACTGCCCGTCGCTAAACATCCCACCCACAAATAATGCACCATTTCGCGATGCCATTGACGGGCTAGCTTACTGTCTATATAACGCGGCAGTAATGACATGATTAACGCTTTTCCTGGAATTTTGTTTTAAGTTTTTTAGGCACCAATTCATTTTTCAGGGTAACGTACTGTGGTAAGCCATTTTTATAGGGCGGATAATCTTCGCCGGCAATCAGGGGCGCTAAGTAATTGCGACATGCCTCTGTAATACCAAAACCATCCGCGCGTATAAAATGTTTAGGCAAACACTTTTCTTGATTAGCGACGTTTTCTAACGGCGTGGTGCCTATGCTCCAACGATATTGTTTACCGGGCTTGCGCACGATGGCGGCCATAATGCCGCTTTTGCCTTCTAGCGCAAATTCGATGGCCTTATAACCCAGCGCATAGGCTTGCTCTACATCGGTTTTAGATGCAATATGGCGTGCCGCGCGTTGTAGATAATCGCATACGGCCCAATGGTATTTATAACCTAATTCGCTTTTAATGAGCTGTGCGATTACGGGCGCTACACCGCCTAATTGCATATGACCAAAGGCATCTTTTAACCCGGCACTGGCAATGAATTCTCCCGCGCTGTTGCGCACACCTTCAGAGACTACAATGGCGCAATAACCATATTTTTTAACCGTTTTATCGACTTTTTCTAAAAAGGTTTTTTGGTTTAATTCTACTTCAGGGAATAATATGATATGGGGTGCTTGGCCTTCTTGCTCGGCGGCTAATCCGCCTGCAGCCGCTATCCAACCCGCATGGCGGCCCATGACTTCCATAATAAACACTTTAGTTGAAGTGGCTGCCATGGAAGCGACATCTAAGCCAGCCTCGCGTATCGATACGGCCACGTATTTGGCTACTGAACCAAAACCAGGGCAATTGTCGGTGATGGGTAAATCGTTGTCTACTGTTTTGGGTATGCCTATGCAGGTTAAGGGATAACCCATTTGCTTACTCATTTGCGCTACTTTATGAGTTGTGTCTTGAGAATCGCCGCCGCCGTTATACATAAAATAACCGATATTATGAGCAGCAAATACTTCAATTAAGCGCTCATATTCGGCTTTGTATTCGGTTAAGCTTTTTAATTTATATCTGCAAGAGCCAAAAGCGCCGGCGGGGGTATGATACAAGCCACGGATCTGCGCTTTGGATTCTAGCGACGTGTCGATCAATTCTTCATGCAAAGCCCCCAAAATGCCATTACGGCCGACCAAGACTTTGCCGAAGCTTTTTTTATGGGCGCGGGCGGCTTCGATTAAGCCACAAGCGGTGGCATTGATAACAGCAGTAACACCACCCGACTGGGCATAGAATATATTTTTTTTGGCCATGATGCGATAAAACCCTGACTATTATATGAGGACTGCATTATAACAGTTTGAGGTCATAAAATGAAAGGTTGTTTTGTAGACACAAATCCATGCATAAGGGCAGGCTCCCGTGCCAGCCCTAAAATGGGCAGCCACGGGAGCCCTACGATTTTCTCTCATCAGCAATGGTTAGCCCTTTGACTTGGTAAAGTATGCGGCATAAAATGCGCAGTATATTTTATGAAGTCAAGGAACAGATGGAATGTAGATAATTTTATACTTAATTTTTGATAATAATGAGTGAGGGTAATAACATGGCTGCAAACGAACCACAAGATTCCAGAAGTCTTGAGAT
>JAJXVQ010000128.1 GCA_021782065.1 Pseudomonadota bacterium | reverse complement strand
ATTCTTCATCCGATGCTAATGCTATGCCAGCCGCAAATGCAATGTCCTCTGCTGACGCTTCAGCAAAACCAGCAGAAAAAGCACCAGCGACAAAGAAAGAAAAGAAAAGCAAAAATGAAGCAAAACCTGCAACGAAAGACGCAGCAAAAGATGCCGCAGCACCTGCAGCAAATTAGACCTCTCTGGCATACTGGCCCTGCAAAGGGCCAGTACTCAATATATAACCTTGTTTTTATGAATGCACTCTTTAGAATCAAAGCCTTAACCGAACGCTTGACCTGTGTTTAGAATTAGACCATACTTATAAAGTCCGAACTACACAATAATTTATCGGGTCGGTTTAAGGAGATTTTAATCATGTTAAACAACATCAAAAAAGGCTTAGTCATATTGACGCTGGCTTTGTTTTGCATAGTTGGATTTGCTGATCGGGGACATGGCCACTACTATAACCACCATCAGTACTACTACCGCCACCCCGGCCCGTACTACTACCGCCACCCCGGCCCGTACTACTACAACAACCACCATCGTGCGTACTACCACAATAATCACCACCGTGTATATCACTACTATCGCCACCACTAAGGGCGTAGGGGCTATCCTTAACCATACTGGCTCTGAAAAGAGCCAGTATCAGAAATAAGCTTAACAGAAAGAATTAAAGACCAAGGCGTAACCGATCGGTTGACAACCGTTTAAAATTAAACCATACTTATAAAACTCAGATCCGTTCAGTAACCGTTCTGGGGTAGTTTTTAGTTACTAAAAACATAAGGGGATTTAATCATGCCGAACAATATTAAAAAAGGTTTAGTCATACTAACATTAGCTTTAGTGTGCGCATCGAGCTTTGCTATAACTGGTTCTGGTAACCAAACCCAAAAGCAACATACATGCACATCTAATTGTGGGCCATCTACTAAGGGCTAGTAAAAATAAGATGGGAGCAACCACTCGGGCCCTGCAAGGGGCAGTGTACTCTAAACAAATGTAAATTTAAGAGGAGATTTTAGTCATGAACAACATCAAAAAAAGCTTAGTGATGCTAACCTTGGCTTTGGTTTGTGTCGCCGGGTTTGCAGCTACTAGTGCTAGACAACCGGCACCAGTAAGATCACCGGTAGCACAGCCGATGCCAGTAACACAACATCCAGTGCCAGCGCCAGCACCGCAATCACTACATCGTTAAGCTGTCCTAACCACACCGGCCCTTTTCAGGGCCGGTGTTTCGAATCAGATACTAGTCGCGTTGCTTACCTACGTGTGTAGTGTCAAAGTACTCGGCTAGTTTTTTGCGTAAGGTACCACGGCTGATACCCAAGACGCGTGCGGCTTTAGATTGATTGCCGCGTACATAACGCATAATGCTTTCAATCATTGGCTTTTCAATTTCTGCCATTAATTTTTGATACAAATTATCGGGTTGTTGATTCCCCAACAAGGCAAAGTAGCGATCTAACACCTCATTCACTTGATGGCCTAAACCATGGGCTTGATTTTGGCTTTTCTGTTGAATCGATGCAATTTCTTCCGTGCTCATCATAAGAGTTTGGCTCCTATACAATCTAGTTCATACTTCCCTACTTCGATACGCTTGTATAGAAGCAGGACACAACAATACACTTCCTACAAAAACAGGACGTGAATCTTTTTGGCCATAATTTGTGCGGCTAACTGACCAGGGCTACAAGTTACCATCCCGAACTCAAATAATCAATACTTTTTGTGAAAAATATCAACATTTTTTAGCACATGAATAAACCGCTTTTGTAAGCATCAAAATCATGCCAACAATATCAGATTATGTTATACTACTCGCTGATAATTAACAAACCGAGTGCTCAATGCCTGATAGTACTATTATTCCACATAAAATGAATAAGGTGTTCATTCTCACCCACGGCTGCCAAATGAATGTCTATGATTCGGATAAAATGCTGGCCGTTTTGCGCGATAAAAAAGGCATGGAAATAACGACAGATCCCAACGAAGCTGATTTATTGCTTATCAATACCTGCTCCATACGCGATAAAGCCGAAGAAAAAATGTTTTCTGAGCTAGGTCGTTGGCGCGAATTCAAAGAAAATAATCCCGATATGCTCATCGCTGTGGGTGGTTGTGTGGCCAGCCAAGAAGGCGAAGCCATAGTCAAACGAGCCCCTTATGTCGATGTCATCTTTGGCCCGCAAACACTACATCGTTTGCCGCAGCTAATAGACCAACGGCATGCTACGCGCAAAGCCGCTGTAGATGTGAGCTTTCCCGAAATCGAAAAATTTGATTGTCTACCCGAGCCTAAAGCCAGCGGCGTTACTGCTTTTGTGTCCATTATGGAAGGCTGCAATAAGTACTGTAGTTATTGTATTGTTCCTTATACTCGCGGCGAAGAAATCAGTCGTCCTTTTGACGACATCTTAGCGGAAGTTGCTTCCTTAGCCGAACAAGGTGTTAAGGAAATTACTTTACTGGGACAAAATGTCAACGATTATCGCGGCACTATGCACAATGGTTCTACTGCTGATCTAGCGCTGTTGATTCGTTATATCGCAGCTTTAGATAATATTAAGCGCATTCGCTTTAGCACTTCGCATCCATCGGCCTTTGGCGATGATTTAATAGCTGCCTATAAAGACATTAATAAGCTAGCCAATCACCTACATCTACCTGTACAAAGCGGCTCTAACCGCATTTTGAAAATGATGAAACGCGATTATACTGCAGAAAGCTTTATTGAACGCTGTCAAAAATTGAAAGCAATACGTCCTGGTATTTCTATTTCATCTGATTTTATCGTGGGCTTTCCCGGTGAAACAGACGATGATTTCATCGCCACTTTGGATTTAATACACGCTGTAGGTTTCGATCAATCCTTTAGTTTCATTTATAGTCCACGCCCTGGCACACCTGCCGCTAAATTACATGACGGCATTGACATGGAAACTAAAAAGCAGCGCTTAAAAATACTGCAAGACCGGATCCAACTACAGGCACAAGCCATTAGCCACGCCATGGTAGGCACTATAGTGCCTATACTGGTCGTAGGTCATGCTAGGAAAGATAACACGGAATTGAGTGGTCGTAGTGAAAATAATCGCATTGTTAATTTTAATGGGCCCAAGGAATTCATTGGCCAAGTTGTGCCGGTACGCATCAGCGCTTGTTTGCGCAATTCATTGCGCGGCGAATTGATTTAATAATAATACTTGCATGCATTAATGGTATAGCCATGAAACTGCTATAATTAAAGTACCTAGCCTTATTAACGATTGGTGAAGATTGAACAGTAAATATATCGAAGAAAAAATAAGTTTTATCCCGATTGACAATGATCGATTGGCTAAACTATGCGGGCAATTTGATGAGCATCTACGCTTTATCGAGAAGCGATTGCAAGTTATAATTGCTCCTCGCA
>JAJXVQ010000013.1 GCA_021782065.1 Pseudomonadota bacterium | reverse complement strand
TTTCACGGCGGGTGGTGGGCTGGTCGATGGATGACAACATGAAAGCCCCTCTGGTAAACAATGCTTTGTTGATGGCGCTATGGTCGCGTAAGCCGAAAAAAGGCTTGCTCTGGCATACGGACCGTGGTAGCCAATACGCCAGTGATAGTCACCGGGAAACTATCACAGAACACCACATTATTCAAAGCATGAGCCGAAAAGGTAATTGCTGGGACAATGCGGTGCCAGAAAGTTTTTTCCATACTTTAAAAACGGGATTAGTGCATCAGGTTCAGTTCAAAAACAGGCAAGAGGCTAAAATGGTAATATTTGAATACATCGAAGTGTTTTATAACCGTAAGCGTTTACATCCAACCAATGGTTATATGGCGCCCGCGGTATTTGAAGAGCGTAGAGTAAAATGTTAATAAAAGTGTCCGGAAAAGGGTTGACACATCATAAGTGATAGTGGTAATAGTAATGTGCCAAAGATAAATCTTTGAGCTAATAATAATCGTGACGATATAATAATAAAAGAGAGTAAATTGAAAGTTATTCTGATGGAAAATTTTACTAAACTTAGTAGAGCCCAATTAAGTACATCTTTCGCTATTGCTTTAACATTATTTATTACTAGTGTTACTACAGAGCATTTTAAATCAAAACTTGGACTTGAACCATACGAAATAGCAGCGCTTTTTCATAATAGAAAAGTAACGATAAACTCGACTACCTGTGAAATAAAAAATGGTTCAACTCCGGTAACGCTGGATCAGCGGAATGAAGTAAAAAACTTTGTCTAAGTATTTTGATTGTAAATTATGCTATGGCGCAAGAGTAAATAAAACCTTCGATTTTTTAACGCTTGGGGCAGGGCAGCAGAGTAGGGCAGAAAGCCCTATTTTTAGGTAAATATACTTGGTAAATAAATCTACGTTAATATAGGTTTGAAAATAACGAGTATTTTTACCACAACTTTAGGTTTGACCCTTTCTGACCAGGATTGGGGCCGAATCTAGTGTCAGGTTAAGTCTAAGAGCTTACAACTCACATGCCAATAAATTGTTAAATTAACCCTAATCTGACGGTTATTGCCAACAAGATTGGGCCCTTATTTGGTGCAAAAGGAAGAAAGTCTACTTTATTCAGTGACTTTTTACGCTTCAAGATACAGAGTTTGAAAGAATATTTAAAAGAAAGTTTGCGGATTTTCTGCGTACAAAGCATTATGAATTAAGGGTTTTGTCCTGCCTCGGTCAAGGAGAGCCTTGAGTATTAGTACAGCAAGCCTGTTTTGTAAAGAGAAGTTTGGGGTGCCCCATACTTTTTAGTGCTCTGGCATAATTTCTTGTTTTATCTGCGCCATCAAAGTCACGCACGCGGCTTTTAATTTCGCTGCATTGCTAGGATCCACCGCAATTTCTATGCCATGAATAACAAGTTGCGCAGGTAATTGATTCAAGCTTTGCCCTAGCAATAAAGTTTCGGCTAAACCAAAGCTGTGACTGGATAAAAGCGTGTTTTGAGTCTTAAAATAGTCTATATCGTCATAGCGATGCAGAGTTCCTATGGGTTGATCGCTAATAACAGCATCGACCAAATGGACCACATCAAAATCTTGCATGTATTCCAATAAATACCAACCGGGGCGATCGTAATATTGTAAGGAAGCAGCAGAAAATGACTCTTGCTGCAATAGTTGTATCACGCCATAGGCTATGTGATCATCGGCAAAAGGAGAACCCACGCCGATGACGGCTATTTTGTTCATGATCGCTTAACATTTAACTGTAGAAAGTGAGTGGAGCATGAAATACAGGGATCGTAATTGCGGATCACCATTTCGCTGTGGAAACGCAGATCGTCGTCGCTGTGATCTAAACCATATGCCATTAAAGAATGCCACAAATCTTCTTCTATACGCGCTTGATTTTGGCTAGTAGGTGGTACGATGCGTGAAGAGGCTACTAAACCCGAATCATTCAATTCATAACGATGCCACAATAAACCACGCGGTGCTTCAGTGCAGCCAAAACCTATACCCGCACGCGGTGTCATCGGATTATGTGGGGTGGTCGTATAAATGTAATGCTCCATAATACGTATGGCTTCTAACATCGCATAATAAATTTCTATGGAGCGGGCAATGACGCTGTGAAACATATTTTGGCTAGGGAAAATTATATTCGCTTCTTTCAAAAGGTCATGTACCGCAGGCGGTAATAAGTCATGATTCAAATTAAGTCTTGCCAAAGGCCCTACTAAATAGGATTTTCCTTGTAAATGGCATTGAAGGGCCGTGGAATAAGGTACTTGCGATTCTTTAAGATAGTTATCAAACTCGCTGATGTCTATGTCTAAGCCGCGATCAGAGACAATACGGCCTTCGTTCATGGGATATTCCTGCGGATGACGCAAGCACACGGAAGTAAATTCTTGGGTTACTTTTGCCAGGGGTAAGGACGCCGACCATAGAACCAATTCTTGCGCCAAAGGTAGAGACTTTTTAAATTGCGCCAATACTTCTTGTACGGCACTCACTTTAGGGGCAGCGTAGAAACCGCCTACACAAGCGCCTACGGGGTGCACGGAGCGTTTGCCCAGTAAAGTCATTAACATTAATCCTAAACCATGTAAATGCATGCCACGCTTGACGATGTCGGGGTGATCCTTGGCCATCGCAATCACCGATGGATATCTCAAAAAGTCAGGGGCGGCCAACATATGTATGTGTAAAGCATGACTTTCTATCCACTCGCCACAATAAAATAACCGTCGCATCTCATGTACCCACGGGCTGACCGGCATTTCGAAAATATGTTCCATGGCTTGCACAGCACTCATTTGATACGCCACGGGGCAGATGCCACAAATTCTAGCTACTGCATCGATGACCTCATTCGGCGCGCGGCCTTCTAGAAATTTTTCAAATAAACGCGGTGGCTCGTAAATGGATAATTCCAATTGACTGATTTTGCCTTCATGAATTTTTAAATGCAAAGCGCCTTCGCCTTCAACGCGGGCTATAATAGGTATAGTTAAATCTTTTTGTATGCCGTTCATGGTACTTTCTTCTTTAATTTTAAGCCAGCTTCTTTAAAACCGGGTGCATTGTTTTGAATGAATAAAAAACGTCTAGCAATTTCAGCTTCTGCTAAGCCTAGGCTGGATAGCCATTGTGTTAAAGAGTCAGTATTGATGTTTTCAGCTGGACCATAACAGGCATAACAGCCGCGCCCTAAGCTAGGGCATAAAGCGCCGCAACCGGTATGAGTGACTGGACCCATGCACGGTTCGCCTTTAGCAACCATGACACAGACATAACCTAGACGTTTGCATTCTAAACATACTTTGTCGCGTCGTGCCGTGGGGGTTACTTTTTGTAATAACGATAACAAAGATGCTAACACTTGCTGGCTATTCACCGGGCAGCCATAAATTTCGTAATCCACTTTAACATGGTTTGAAATGGCGGTAGCAGTGTCTAAGGTAGAAATAGTTTCGGGTGTTGCATAAATTGCCCGCATCCACGATTGGGTATCGGCAAAGTTGCGTAAGGCTTGAATGCCGCCTGCGGTGGCACAAGCGCCTATAGTCACTAAATAGCGGCTGTTGGCGCGAATTTCACGTATGCGTTTTGCTTCTTCTGGAGTGGAAATACTACCTTCTACATAAGCTACATCCACCTTGGCCGTAGGATTGATAGGCCCCATTTCTACAAAATGGACGATGTCTACTTTTTCAGCTAAGGTTAATAAATCTTCGCCCAAATGTAAAAAAGCCAATTGACAGCCATCACAGGAAGTAAACTTGTGTATAGCAATACGTGGTTTTATCTCTTCCATCTAAAACCCCTTCTTATTGAGTAAGGCTCTTACTTGAGGATAATTGAACACAGGCCCTTCCTTGCAAATAAAGTCGCCACCAAATTGACAATGGCCGCAATGACCAATGGCGCATTCCATATTGCGCTCTAAGCTTAGGTAAATTGCTTTTTCAGGTAAATGTAATTGTATTAAGCGTTGCACCGAAGCTCGCATCATGCCTTCGGGGCCGCACATCATGCATAAGGTATTATTTATATCTAGATTAACTTGGTCTAATAATTCGGTGATTAAACCGGTGTGACCAGGCCAGTTGGGCTTTGCGCTATCTGCAGCCAAGGCAACTTGCACATTGGGCAAAGCTGCCCATTGCTCATATTGTTTTTTAAAAATTAAATCGTCGCTGTGTTTAACGCCTTGTAAAATGATTAAGCGACCAAAATCCGTGCGATGTTTAAGAATATAGTGAATGATGGACACACTGGGAGCACAACCCAAGCCGCCTGTGATGATCAATATATCTTTGCCTTGCGCAAGATCTAAGGGCCAACCACGACCAAAAGGACCGCGCAAACCTACGTGATCACCTACTTGCAATAAAGACAAGCCGTGGGTAACTCGACCTACGCGACGTATGGTATGCGCATATAAACTATTGCCTTCCCCATGAGACAGAATGGAAATAGGTACTTCGCCTACCCCAAATAAATATAACATATTGAATTGCCCCGGTTGGAAGGCATAATCTTTTTCTTCTGTATCAGTAAATTGTAGGGTCAACGTAAAAATATCGCTGGATTCCTCACTGCGTGCAATTATTTTGGTATTGACGGGTATATCTAGTGCACTCATGAGTTTTTCTCTTTTTTATCAGCAACCACATTTGATTCGCCAGCAATAGCGGCCATTTCCTCGGTTAAATCAATACCCACTGGGCACCAGGTGACACAACGACCGCAACCCACACAACCGCTGGTATCGAATTGATCCCACCAAGTGCCTAGTTTATGCGTTAGCCATTGTTTATAGCGTTTTTCGGTGGTATCGCGCACGACCTGGCCGTGTATATAACTATGACCTTGGGTAAAACACGAATCCCATTCACGGGCATGCACGCTGCCATTACCATCTACCGTAGGATGTTCCGTTTGATGGTGACAAAAACAGGTCGGGCAAACCGCAGTACAATTGCCGCAAGACAAACAACGCTCGGCCACTTCTTGCCAACGCGGATGATCCAAATTATTCATCAATATATCACGTAAGGCGCGGCTATTCTCCTTAGGCATGCGTTTGGTTTGCATAGTGGCGGCGTCACTACTACGTTGTGCCGCAGCGGCTATTGTGGCGGCTTCAGCCACATTGCAATGCAAACTTTCAATAAGATCACGACCTTTGTCGCTGCCTACTTCAATCACAAAACCATTTTGAACTTCGGTTAATGCTAAGTCGTAACCCGAAGTAGCTTTGGGACCCGTTTGAGTAGACACGCAAAAACAATTACCACCAGAGTAACTGCAATTGACGGCAATGACCAATAAATGTTCTCTGTGCCAGCGATATTGCGGATCTACAAATTGCCCGTGCAGCAAGGTTTTGTCTTGCACCGCCATACCGGCTAAGTCGCAGGCTCTAGCGCCTATCAACGCGACAGGGTTATGCTCTGGTAACATTTCTGTAAACGTAAATGCGCCAGCTTCATCGCGCTCTACGTGCCATAGGGATTCTTTAGGTTTAAACAGCAAAGGTTTAATCGCCTGCGGACCATTGGCCCAGGCAAAGGCTTCGTTGAGTTCACTTTTTTGTAAACGATAATACCCTGGTTTTTGGGCATCGCGCATGCCCCAAGGTAATTGCTTAGCATCGCTTAATTCATCAAAAACGATGGTGCCGTCTTGTACCTGCGGGCCCAGGCAACGATAGCCTAAGGCCGTTAAGGCCTTGATTAGGTCATTGAATTGTTCGTAGGCTAAGAAATAGGGCATAGCTTTTTTCCTAAAAGGAAAAAGTATATCATACTGATGCCACCTTATGCAGCAGTATTTTGCGTAGTGCCAAGCGGGGACAAATGTAAGCAAAACGACGCATTAAAAATAAAACCAATTAAATCAATATGCTATAAAATTTATTTTAAGATAGAAGGAACCGCTCTGCTGGCCCCAAGTTATTTTTATAAGGCTATTGAAAATTCTTTTAAAAGTGATATCATTGGCACTCAGGCGACACTAGTGCAAAATTATAAAAAAAATAGTATTACTCAAAGCAAAGAAGGTAAATGATGAAAAGACAAATTAATATGCAGCATTCTACAGTTGCAAAAAAACAAAGAACAGAAGTTGCTCCACAACCACACATTAGCCTGCATGTTGAATCCGATGCCGATTTACTGCTAGGCCTTGCTAGGGCTTCTATGCCACCGCCGCAAGAAAACTGCTCTCTAACAGATATTGAATCCGCTGCTGTTTTACTGCTAGGCCTTGCTAGGGCCCCTATGCTACAGCCGCGAGAAAACGGCTCTCTAACAGATATTGAATCCGCTGCTGTTTTACTGCTAGGCCTTGCTAGGGCCTCTATGTTACAGCCGCAAGAAAGTAGATCTTTGATAGGGGAACAACGAGCCGCCCAGATGCAAAATAAGATAGATGGGCAAAACAAACAACTGGACCAAAAGGAACAGTTGTTGGTTCAACGGGAGCTCAGGCTAATTGAGATGCAGAAAAGGATAATACGACAGCAGCGAGATTTAATTTGTCGGAAAAATCAACTCCTCCTTAAAGCAAGTGTATTGGCGCAGCTGCCAGGGCAATCGGCAGCAAGATTGGGAACCAGCTCCGGAATACTACCTCCACAAACCATGCCAAAGAATAGCGACACAAGAGCAGCGCGGCCGCCCGCACTAATGGGAAGCCAAACAGCGCAACTGAATAGCGCAACAGCAGCACCTTCGTTACTACGGTTAGAAAATAACCCATTAACGCAACCTTTTCACTCCCCGCCACTACAGCAGCAAAGAATTGAACCTCTAACAGATGAACAAAGAGCTGCTCAGACGCAAAATACAAGAGATGAACAAAATGAGCAGCGAACCAGCTTAGGTGGTATATACGCTGCCGATTTACTGCTAGGCCTTGCTAGGGCTCCTACGTTTCAGCCGCAAGGAGCTAAATTTCCAACAGGGACACAACGAATCGCTCAGAGTAAAAATAAGATAGACGAGCAAAACAAACAACTGGACCAAAGGGAACAGCTGTTGGTTCAACGGGAGCTTGGACTGAGTGAAATGCAAGAAAAGGTAAATGAGCGACAAGAAGAGCTTCAACGAGAAGAGCGAGAATTGGTCTATATGGAAAATCAATTCTATCAGCAATTGAGACGGCAGCCAGAGCCATCGGTAGCAAGATCGAGAACCAGCTCCGGAATACTACCTCCACAAACCATATCAAAGAGTAATGACACAAGAGCAGCGCGGACATTTGTGTTAATGAGGAGCCAAACAGCGCAACCGAATAGCACAACAGTGGCGCCTGCGCCACTACGGTTAGAAAATAGCCCATTAGCGCAACCTTCGCACTGCTCGCCTACAGGCGGTATACTACTACAATCCCCAACCATAGAGCCTTCTGAGTCTGGCACTACCGTGTATCGTAAATATTTGAAATATTCTCTACTCAATGAACTTTTGTTAGCGTTACGAAAAGAACCATTACAACGTACTTCTACTCAAGATAAGGAATACGATAAATTTGTGGTTTGTTTAGAGCATGCGCTCGGCAAGTTTAGAGACTTTAACATTAACGCAAGGAATTGCAAATATGCATCTCAAGCCATTGAGAATGCCAAGACAGTTTTGCAGAAAGAACGTCTAGTGACCTGGGCCTTTATTTCTATACTACGCTATAAATGTGAACCCCAACGAGAGGCTTGGGTGGCCCAGTTTATAGATCGGTTTATAAAAATATTGAGCTTATCCGAAAAAAGTTATAATACATTCAGCTCTTTCAGCCCTTTCTGTGTTTCTTCAATAAATCCCAGATGGTTCTCTCAAGAACTAAAGCCCTTAGTCAATCTGGTTGAATATAATCCTGCTATTACCGCGCAAAGTTATGAGCAGTTAAACCCGACTGAGCTTGAGAATCAGCGAAATAATTATAAAGCAATATTTGATTCTAAGTCAGGCGAAACATTTTTGGAATGCTTTAAAAGAGTATATTTTTCTAAGCCCACGCTTGGACCAGAAACAACGGCCTCTACCCAAGCCAGAAACTCTTTTCCGCCTCAGTTATTCACAAGTTCAGGATTAGTATCTACTGCAGAATATTCTTTCTTTAGCCATTCTGTAGATAGGAATACTGCGGCAACTCCACCGATAGCAGGCAATATAGAAATGCCACGACCAGGCAGCAGATAAAATAGGGGGTTGCCCATGGAGAGCAGTGCACAGTTTTTAGATATAGATATCGTTAACGTTGATGCAGTGACCACCGCAAGCTTATTAAAATATAAATTAGTTCTATTTAAAACCAAAGAGTTAAATGATGAAAAGACCAACCAATATGCAACATTTTACAGTTGTAAAAAAACAAAAAACTCAAGCCGCTGTTGGGCAGCCAACCAGCTTTGGATTTGAATCGGATGCTATGTCATCGCTAGCTCTGGGTGGGGGTCCTATACCGCAGCAAGAAAGGGGGATGGCAACATTGGAGCAACGAGTCGCTCAAATGCAAAATACGATAAATGAGCAAAAAAAAGAGCTGGAACAAAAAGATCAGCTCTTATCTCAAAAGGCGGTGCAACTGTTAGAGGTGCAGAAGGAGCTTCAGCGAAGCCGACAACAATTGATTCAGTATGAGAGTCTATTGGCTCGGATAGAAGAGATAAGTAAGCAGAGAAACGAAGGGGAAGCAAGATCAACAAACAGCCCAATGATACTGCCTCCACAACCCCTAGCAACGAATAGTGAAATGACAGAGTTATATGAATCGACGGCGGCAGATAATGAAACAATAACGCCGTGGTCATTCTCATCTACGTTAACGGGTAGCAGCACAACAGTATTGTTACCCCTGCCAACCAATAGCGAAATGACAGAGTTAGGTGAATCGACGGCGACGTATCATGAAACAATAGCACCGTGGACATCCTCACCTCTGTTAACGAGTAGCAGCACAGTAGTATTGTCGCCCTTGCCAACCAATAGTGAAATGACAGAGTTAGGTGAATCGACGGCGACGTATCATGAAACAATAGCGCCGTGGTCACCCTCAGCTTTGTTAACGAGTAACAGCACAGCAGTATTATCACCCCTGCCAACCAATAGCGAAATGACAGAGTTAGGTGAATCGACGGCGACGTATCATGAAACAATAGCGCCGTGGTCATCCGCACCTATGTTAACGAGTGGCAGCACAACAGTATTGTCACCCTTGCTAACAAATAGTGAAACAGGGGTGTCTTCATCACTACGGTTAAATAATAACCCATTAACGCAACCTTTGTGCTCCTTGCCTATAGACCGTATACCACTACAGTCTCCAACCATACAGCGTCCTGATTCTGGCTGTACCATATATCGCAAATATTTGAAATATTCTCTACTCAATGAACTTTTGATAGCGTTAAGAAAAGAATCATTACAACGTACCTCCTTTCAAGATAATAGATATGATAAATTTGTTGTTTGTCTAGAGCATGCACTCGGCAAGTTTAGAGATTTTAGAATCGACAACAGGACTATAAACAAAAGCCCATCTTACACTCTTGCGACCGCCAACATGGTTTTGGAGAAAGAGCGCCTAGTAACTTGGATCTTTATTTCTATACTAGGCTATAAATGTGAGTCCGATCGACCGGATTGGATGGATTCTTTTATAGAAAAATTTATACAAATAGTGGGCTCCGCTAACCTTAAAAAAAGAAATTTTAATACATTTAGCTCTTTTTCAGGGAATTTAAGGGGGCTCTCTAAAAAGATTAATTCCTTAATAAATCTAGATGCATATAATCCTGCTATTACCGCACAAAGTTATGAGCAGTTAAAGCCGACTGAGCTTGAGAATCAGAGAGATAATTTTAAAGCAATATTTGGTTCGAAGCCAAGCGAAACGTTTTACCAATGCTTTAAAAGAATGTACTTTTCTGAGCCTGCACTTGAACCAGGAACTACGGACTTGATCCAGGACAGTGTTTCTTTTTCGTCCCCACTATTCACAAGTTCAGGATTGGTATCTACTGCAGAATATTCTTTCTTTAGCCATTCTCTAGATAGGAATACTGCGCCAACCACATCGATAGGGGGTAATTTAGAAATAACACGGCCGGGTAGACAATAAAATAAAGGGGCTGCCTATGCGTAGCAGTAGACGGCAATCTAAAAAGGCGGCCCCATGTCCCCTGCATAGTCTATAAATACCTTTGAACTGATATGCGAGTTGATTTCAAAAGATCGGTACGCGATGATCATATCGCGGTATTAATAAAGCTAACATATCCGTGGCAATTGATCTCCCGCCAGCCAATCGACTATACGCTTGCCGCCAAAGCTGGTTTTCATCTGCACAAAACAATGGCTGTCGCTGATAGCGTCACCAATAATAGCCGCATCCCGCCCTTGCGGATGCGCTTTCATTGCTGTTAATAGATTATCGGCATCGGCTGCTGAACACACGGCGACTAATTTACCCTCATTGGCCACATACAGAGGATCAATTCCTAGTAATTCACAGGCGCCGCGCACGGCCTCGCGTATGGGCAGGGCATTTTCATCTACCACAAAACCTAAGCCATATTGATGAGCCCATTCATTCAATACCCCAGCCACACCACCGCGTGTAGGATCGCGCAAACAATGTAGTGTTGGTACGGCTTGTAGCATCTGCGCGGTTAAACCGTGCAAAGGCGCGCTGTCGGAAATAATTTCAGTGTTAAATTGTAGATTTTGTCGTTCGGACATCACGGCAATACCGTGATCGCCTATAAAGCCGCTGACAATCACTTTATCGCCAGGTGCTATTTGATGGGTGAGCTGTACCTCTGCAGGTACTACACCGATACCCGTGGTAGTGATAAATACGCCATCGCCTTTGCCTCGTTCAACGACCTTAGTATCGCCGGTAATAATGGCCACATTCGCTTCTTTCGCCGCTGTTGCCATCGAGTGTACTATTTTCTGTAAATCGCTTAAGGCAAAGCCTTCTTCTAAAATAAAGCCTACGGATAAATACAAAGGAGTCGCACCCGCCATGGCAACGTCGTTGATGGTACCATGAACCGCTAGACTGCCTATATCGCCACCGGGGAAAAATAAAGGAGAAATCACATGACCATCTGTGGTCATTACCAAGCGAGAATTATCTACGGTAAAAGAAGCTTGATCGCGGCGCTGCAATAACCATTGATTGTCGAAGGCTTTTAGAAACAATTGCTCTATTAACTGATGCATAGCTTTACCACCGGAACCGTGATTCATCTCTACCAGGCCACGCTTGAAATTAATCTTAATCATTATCCAACCTCCCATAAGCATAATAAGCGGCACAAGCGCCTTCGGAGGATACCATACACGAGCCTAAGGGATTTTCTGGCGTGCAAGCAATCGCGAATAATTTGCAATCCTGCGGTTTCTTAGCACCCCGTAAAATAGCACCACATTCGCAGGCTTTATGCTCCTTCCCTTCGGCAATCGTCATGGGGAAGCGCAGCTCGGCATCAAATGCTGCAAATTCCGCTTTTATTTTCATGGCACTTTTTTCTATATAGCCCAAGCCGCGCCATTCGAAGCGATCGCGCAATGCTAATGTTTGTGCTATAAATTGCTGCGATTTAATATTGCCTTGTGGCGATACGGCACGTGTGTATTGATTTTCAATGCCATAGCGCTGTTCGTTGATCATAATAACCAACATGTCTATAGATTGCATCACGTCTAATGGTTCAAAGCCTGCAATCACAACAGGTTTTTGATAGCGCTCCGCCACTGTGCTATAGGCATCGCTGCCTATGACGATGCTCACATGAGACGGGCCTATAAAGCCATGTAAGTTAACACCGGAATTGACATCCTTTTTTTCTGCTTCCAATAAGGATTGCATGGCAATGGGCGTTAACACATGATTGCAAAAAATGCTGAAATTCTTCAATTGCTTTTTTTGTGCTTGTAACAAAGCAACGGCAGTAGGGGGAGTAGTGGTTTCAAAACCAACGGCAAAAAAGATCACTTCTTTAGTCGGATTAAGTCTCGCTATCGCCAGAGCATCGTCTATAGCATAGACCATGCGTACATCCGCACCTTTTGCCCTGGCCTTTAATAAACTGTGTTGGTCACTTCCGGGAACGCGCAACATGTCGCCATAACTGCATAAAATCACCTGGGGTAATTCTGCCAAAGCAATCGCATAATCGATGCGCGCGATGGGGAGTATACACACTGGGCAGCCTGGTCCATGAATAAGTTCTATATTTTTCGGTAATAGGGATGTTATACCATAGCGATGGATGGCATGTGTATGGCCGCCGCAAAATTCCATAATGGCGTAATGACGGTTGGGGTCAACCGTACGTTTTATTTTCTCTGCGATTCTTTGCGCCATTTTGCCATCGCGAAATTCACTGATGTATTTCATAGTCCGGACATCTCTTTAAAAAGAGCCAATGTTTTTTGTGCTTCTGTTTCATCTAATTTTGTTAAGGCATAACCTACATGTAGAATAACATAATCACCTATTTTTACATCATCAACTAACGCTAATGAAATTTCTTTTTCAATGCCGCCTATATTGGCGATAGCGAGAGGATATTCTTTTAGCGCGGTGATTTGTACTGGCATGGCTAAACACATGATTCGGTTCCCTAATATTTCTTTCAAAAAAAGCTTTTATTTTCTATTTTTCTTTGTTATGATGTACTTATGCGTGGCGGATTAAATGCCGTGCATACAGAGTGCAATCTTGCGTCCTTGCTATCAATCGGAAAAACTCAAAGTTGCGTAACTTAAGTCGCCCCTCTGGCATGAGTCAAAGCACGCCAAAGAGGCTAACTTGAACCTTACACCAAATAAGGATACAAGCTAATGAAAATTATACCACACCGTCGCTGCTCACAGCGGCATCTTGTCCACCATACAGCGGGCCGAAATGTAAACAATCCATCATATTCAGATCATTTTTTGGCCAAAAAAACTCTCTTTTTGCAGCGATATACTCATAGCAGTTGGTTTTAGGTTAGGCGGCAAGCTCTAGCGCAAAAGGAGTGTAGTATTCTACATGACTTTTGCGAGATGAGCGTAGCCAACAACACCTAAAAACCAACTGCTATGAGTATATTTATATCAGAGACCTAGAACTATTGCTGGGGGAGTCTGGGGGATTAGCCGCAGCGGTTTGGCGGCCATTCGCTGAATTATGAAATGCATACGGATTTAATTGTGAGCTACGGCTAGGGGGCTCTTCGTTTCCATGCTGTTCATTCGCATATGCTTCAAACAAAGCTATTAATTTTTGATCGCCATATTCTCTTGCATAATCTAGAGGGGTTTTTCCATCATTGTTTTGTGTATTTACATCTGCGCCGTTATTAAGCAGTATCTCCGCGATCTCTTCGTTGTTCCCACGTATGGCTAAATGTAGAGGAGTATCTCCACACAAATCTTTGACAGTTACATCTGCGCGGTTCTGAAGGAGTATCTCCGTGATTTCTTTGTTACTCCTATATATCGCTAAATGCAGAGGAGTATCTCGGAACAAATCTTTCACATTTACATTTGCACCTTTCTTAAGCAGTAACTGTAATAACATAGCATCCCCGTGGTCTATTGCGTAATATAGAGTGGGCCATTTACTTACAGACGCGCTCTTCTCAAGAAGTAGGCATATGATTGAGGAATCTTTCTTATAACGTATTGCCATATCTAGGGGAGTTTCTCCCATAGCATTTTGTATATCTACAATAGCGCCATATTGAATGAGCATTTCTACGATGAATGGATCTGTGTTACGTTCTATTGCCGCATGCAGCGCAGTATTTCCCTCACTGTCGCATGTCTTGACATTTTTCTTTATATTTTCCGCTAACCCATTTTCAATGAGGAGGTGGAGTAAGATTCTTTTATCAGAAAGCAGAGCAAGCACATCATTAACCATTTCTACGGGCAACCACTGAACGTAGTGCTCGCTCCTCTCTGTATCTTCCTCTTGAAATGGGAGACAAAGCTCATAAAACACTTCATCTTTGCGGGAGTAAAGATTCCTCAGTTCAATGATGCAGGGCAAAATCATTTCGTTATTAGTGATTGCTGCTTCAAGCTGTTTAGGATTATTTTGCGCGTGCTCCTTCAAGAACGAAACCATATTACGGATGTCCAACTTTGAAATTAGGCTTTGTAAATCAGTGCTTATTTGATTCACAAGGCCGTTATCTAACATATCTTCGCTTGTAGCCGGCATAAAATTACCTAGTTAATTTTTGTTAAAAGTGAAATGGGTCTAGAGTACAAAAGACCGATCCCCAGGGGAGTTGACTATACTCATTCAGCCGTATTTTGTCAAAGTATTAACCGTTTCTTGTGGGAGTAATATATCTTTCTAATTTTTATATAGCAACTATTCAGCCTATTAGCTATATAAAAAACCATATGGTATAGATAACCAAAGGACTTGCAGAAACACGTCAACCCAATAACCTCTGAGAATGATCCGTAGAACGCTCGGTGAAAATACAAATTGTTAAAATTCAGTGTGGTTACAACAAAAAAGAATTTTTTTGTACTCTCTTCCTGACTAAATCGTTATATTTCAATTCGTTAGATGTTGTTTTAACAAGAATGGCGAGGTAATCCCCTAATGATGGATTTCATCTTTCTTTTATGTAGTTAGGTGGGATGGGAAAACACCCTCGTCTTCAGGCGAACACTTCAGTATAATTGGGGAATGGAATACAAGCATGGCTCACATAGTATCTACTGAAGAAACGGTATTGGGGACCACATATGTGGGCAAGACGCTATTTTGCGGTAACAGTAGGCAACGTAAATGAAGTAGATATGCAGTCCTACATCGAAAATCAAGAAATGCATCATAAAGAGGATAATTTCAGGATCTCAGAATATTGATGCTTTAGCTGTATAATCTGCTTTACAAGCGTACTATCAAGCCACCGGCTTTAGCCGGTTGTAATTGACGAAGAGGATAGCACATGGCGTTCATTTTCCTTTCTGAAGATCTCCTAGCCTAATGTAGCCCCTAGCTTATCATTGAAATTCACAGACCCAAGCTCTTTTCTGATTTGGCTTGCTCATCTGCTCGGGGTTCCTCGTGATTACTGTTTGATCCCCCATACATTGAATACAAGCTTGAACTGGGGCTCGAAGCTCTTGGCATCGGTGCAGCGGGGATAGGATTTTGTAATAAATTCATCATCTCTTTGTACTTATAGCATTCTGCTAAATCCAGAGGGGTTCTGCCGTTTTGATCTTCCGCATTTACATCCGCGCCCATCTCTATCAATAAACGCGCCATAGATACATTATTGTTGTCTACAACAAAATGGAGATGCGATTTACCCTGTTTATCTAGCGCATTTACTTTTACGCCATTCTCTAGCAATAAACGCACCATGAATCTGTAATTATTTTGTAATACCCACCTCAGAGAGTTGAAGGCGTCAACTTCTTCAGTTAGATCTACTATATCATAATCCAATAGCAATTTATAAAGTTGTCTAAATGAAGATGAATTTACCTCATAGTAATTTTTAATCCAAAAATAGGAGTGGTTTGGTGTGCTATAGGAGTTATGTAGTATGGCAACTGTATCAACCAGCATTTCTTTTGGCAACCACTGAATGTAGCTGCGGTATTGACCATCTTCCATATCCCAGAGAGGCCACAACTCGCCTTCGATATCCCATTCATGAGACCTAAGCGTTACCCAACTCTCAATATGCCTTACCACGTCCTCAATCTGTTGCGCTACCCAGTCCTCAATGCATTGAATGTCTCTTTTTTTATTCTTGGGTAGGCTCTTATTTTTTGGTATGCTTTTTTTAAGCTGTTCGCCATTTTGATTCAAGAATGCAATTGCTTTCCCGATCCGGTTCAGGCGGATGAGTTCTTCCAATTTGGAGATTAAATCTAGAGTTGTAGCGCACATACATTACCTCGTTTATTTATTATTAAATAGTCTTGAAGACCCAAGAGCGCGGACCTAAAGCGTAATAATCATACTGTTTTTATTCTATCCCGTCAAATTATTCATCTTTTAGGGCGATTAGATAAGAGATTAATTTTTCTGGGA
>JAJXVQ010000127.1 GCA_021782065.1 Pseudomonadota bacterium | reverse complement strand
CGCGTTTCTATTATGTTTGTTGCCACATGGTGAATACGATCTAAACTACCTACCGAAGTCCCACCATATTTTTGTACTAACAAACTCATGTAACTACTCACCTATTTTGCGGTACCTGTAGATGGAGAGTATTACACCCTACCCTACACTGGATTATCTATATCAATAAAATGATGTTTTAATTCGAAGCGTTGTGCCAAATGTTCGCCCAATGCCATTACCCCATAACGCTCCGTTGCATGATGCCCACAAGCGAAATAATGCACGCCTGTTTCGCGTGCGCTGTGTACAGTGCGTTCTGAGATTTCACCGCTTAAAAAAGCGTCTACACCTAAATCTGCAGCGATATCGATACTGTCTTGTGCCGCCCCGGTGCACCAAGCCACCGTAGAAATCAACGGCGATTGACCCGCAATGTGCAGCGGTTTTTGACCTAATTTATCCTGCAAAAGATGTGTCAATGCCGCTGGGGTACACGGTGACTCTAAATGACCGTGGAAAACTAAACTGCCCGGTGCTACAGGCCCTAAACACGTTATATTTAAGAGCTGTGCTAAACGCACATTATTACCTAATTCTTCATGCGCATCTAAGGGCAAATGATAGGCCAATAAATTCATATCTTCTTTTAACAATAAGGCCAAACGCCGTTTCATCATACCCGTAATCACCGGAGTAGCACCGCGCCAAAAATAACCATGATGCACTAAAATCAAATCTGCTTTATGTTCTTTTGCGGCTTCCAATAAGGCCAAACTGGCGCTGACACCGGACACAATATTGCGAATCGTCTCGCGCCCTTCCACCTGCAAACCATTAGGACAATAATCGTTAAAAGGTCGCGTCAGTAACAATTCATTGCAATAGTTCACTAAGATTTGCCGCGATACTCCTATCATTTAGCTGTGATCCCGATAGATTTTAGCACCTAGCTGCGACAGTTTTTCTTCGATGACTTCATAGCCTCTATCGATATGATAAATACGCTCTATAACCGTCTCACCTTCTGCGACTAAACCCGCTAGCACTAAGCTGGCTGAAGCTCGTAGATCCGTGGCCATCACTGGCGCTCCCGTTAAACGTTCTTTACCGGTAACAATGGCGGTATTGCCCTCTAACACAATTTGTGCGCCCATGCGCTGCATTTCTTGCACATGTAAAAAACGATTTTCAAAAACGGTTTCCACCACATGGCCAACGCCGTCAGCAACGGTATTTAAGGCAATCATTTGCGCTTGCATGTCGGTAGGAAACCCAGGATACGGTGCAGTGCTTAAACGAATGGCCTTAGGGCGTTTACCCTTCATATCCAAACTAATCGTGTTATCATCCATTTGAATCTCGGCACCCGCTTCCGTTAGCTTATGAATAATTTGTAACATCGTTGTTGGTGCTACTTGCTTTAACTTGATTTTACCACGAGTGATCGCCGCAGCCGCTAAAAACGTACCGGCTTCAATTCTATCCGGCATCACTGAATACTGTCCGCCACCCAATTCTTTGACCCCAGTAATCACAATGGTATCGGTACCGGCACCACTAATTTTAGCGCCTAAGGTATTTAAATAGTTAGCCAAATCCACTACTTCTGGTTCGCGCGCTGCATGGTGTAAAGTGGTTACACCCTTAGCCAAAGTCGCTGCCATTATTAAGTTTTCAGTACCGGTTACCGTTACTGTATCAAAAGAGATATCAGCACCCCGTAATCCATTGGGCGCTTTAGCATGAATATAGCCGTTGTCTATAGTGATTTTAGCGCCTAATTTTTCCATACCTTTTAAGTGTAAATCCACAGGCCTTGCGCCTATAGCACAGCCCCCAGGAAAAGATACGCGTGCAGAGCCAAAACGTGTTAATAAAGGCCCTAAAACTAAGATAGAAGCACGCATGGTTTTAACTAAGTCATAAGGAGCTTCAAAGCGCTGAATGTCTTCAGCATAGACTTCCACACCCATTTGATCATCTAAAACAAAGCGTACGCCCATACCACCCGTAAGTTCCATCATTGTAGTAATATCGCGTAAATGTGGCATATTGGTAATTTTAACTGGCGCGGTGGCTAATAATGATCCGGCTAAAATCGGTAATGCCGCATTCTTAGCCCCAGATATACGCACTTCCCCTTGCAAAACGTGGCCGCCTTGAATGATTAATTTATCCATTTTTTAAATACTTTCCTGTGGTAAGTTTAAGATTTTATCCACCCGTGTCAAAGCAGCAATACGCGCTAATTGCGGGGGCACGGAACAAAACTGCAACACAATTCCTTTTTTCTTAGCTTTCTTAAAACAATTTATGAGTAAAGCCATGCCTGCACTATTGATATGAGTCACTTGAGACATATCCAAGGACAGTGCAGATTGTTTTGTGCGCAAAAAATGATCGAATTGCGTCGCCAAAGACGGCGCATTGTCATAATCCACAGCACCGACTAGACGCAATTGACCTTCAGCGGCCGAAATTAATTGTGCTTTGCTCATTTCTTTAGCTTAGCATTATGCTGATTAAGAGCAGCCAATAACTGGTCCATACCGCCTTGGCTCAACTGACTGGCAAATTGCGAGCGAAAACTTTGGATAAGGCTAACACCATCTACGGTAATATCGTAGACTTTCCATCCCTCGCCCTGCTGTAGTAAACGATAGTTAACGGGGATTGGCGGACCGCCATTTTGTAAAATTTCACTTTTAATTTGCACCCGATCACCATTCATATCCCCTGGACGCAAAGGAAAAAATTTCACCGTTTCATCGGTATAAGCTGAAAATGCGCTGGCATAAGTGCGTATCATGAGGGTGGTAAAAGAATTGGTAAATTCTGCACGTTGTTGGTCAGTAGCATTATTCCAACCATCGCGCCCTAAAGCTAATTTGGCCATTAATTCCACGTTGGCTTGCGGTAACAAAATATTTCGCGCTAGGCCTTCTACCATTGCCGGGTTGCTTTTAATGGCGGCTTTATTGCTTTTTAATGCCGAAATCATCTGATCCGCTGTTTGGCTTAATTGAGCCACTGGATCACTTGCAGCCAGAAGCACTCCCAAAAAGCACAGCCCTAAAAAAGCAGTAAAACCACACTGAATCCGTTTTGATACCGTCATTTCCCACCTCATTGATTGAACCTATAAATATGCGTCATAGTATGGCATAATTAAACCATAAAGTCATTATAGCCTCTCTGTAGAATTTTCAGATGACAACAGCCCCAATATATTAAAGAAGAGCTGTTTTTATTCCTAAAAAGGGACGTTTTGGCTTGATTTTTAGGTATATTTTCCTCTATACTGTTCGTTTAAAGGTCAGTCACTCGAACGTCATATTTGGGAAGGCAGAAGATACAGATGAAAGCGTTGAAATTAAGCAGGGAGATATCCATATGTTTCAAGTAGACAGAGTAGCTGCTGTTGTACGCCCTACAGAAAAAATGAT
>JAJXVQ010000126.1 GCA_021782065.1 Pseudomonadota bacterium | reverse complement strand
GCTATGTCTTAGCTCACATCCAGGAATGTACCACCATCGAACAGCTTGAGGCTTTGTTGCCTTTTAACATCGATCCAGCCTTGATTAAATAACTCCTGTCAACCAGGGGGATTATTTTGCGCTTACGTAAAGCCCATGGAATGAGGTCTAAAGCTATCGTTGCATTGTGTGTCAAACCGTGAACGGCAGGACCGTACGCGAGCTAGCCTACAGGGGCGTATTTACGGCGTGTTTGACACAACGGCAGCGATAGCTTTGGACGGTTAACCTGTGGGGTTTAAAATAGACCAAATTCTATCTGTAAATATCTGTAATATATAGAAAATAATAGATCAGCGCGACGAATAGACGGAGTTTACGTGACGATCAGACGGTGTTATGATTCAAAAATAGTACTTAACAGGCACAAAGAATATCGTTGCGCACGATAACAGGATAGCTCAATGACTCTAACAAGGTGGATAATGTTAATCTTAGCGATCATTCTAGCTATCGTTATTTACTTAATGGCGCAATATCGTATGCCACAATATCGCGGTCCGGTAAGCGATCACTTCAATGGACTACGTTTCTCAAATTTAGATGGGGTCAATGCGCCACTCGATTTCAAGAGTTTTATCAAGTGGCGCTTGCAGGACAAACCCACTCCTTGGCCTGCGCAGCGCGATAATCTTTTTACGCCTGTGGTCAAACAGCGTGTTTTGGGCGATGATTTACAAGTTACTTTTGTAGGACATGCTACGGTGTTATTACAAACACAGGGTTTAAACATTTTAACCGATCCTATTTGGTCGGAGCGCGCCAGTCCGGTGCAATTTATAGGTCCTAAAAGAGTGCATGAACCTGGAATAGATTTTGCTGCCTTACCGCCTATAGATGTGGTATTGATATCACACAGTCATTATGATCATTTAGACATTCCTACCTTGCAGCGCTTAGAACAGCAGTTTCACCCCGTGTTTATAACAGGTTTGGGTAATGACACTTTACTGAAAAGACGTTTGGGTTCTAATGCACGTATCGTTAGCTTAGATTGGTGGCAAAACCATAGGGTCAATACGGATATGAATATCCTTTTTGTACCCACAGTGCATTGGTCTAAACGCGATTTGTTCGATACGAATAAAACATTGTGGGGTGGATTTATCATTCAAAGCAAAGGCGGCAATATTTATTCTGCAGGAGATACGGGATTAGGCGATGGCAGTATTTTTTCTCAAATTGCCGACCATGGTCCTTTTCGGTTGGCTTTATTACCTATAGGTGCTTATGAACCGTGTTGGTTTATGCACTATAGCCATTTTAATCCCGCAGAAGCTGTGAAAGCCTTCAATATTATAAAACCGCAATATGCCATGGCGATTCATTTTGGTACTTTTCATTTGACCAATGAGGGTATAGATGAACCGATCATTGCTTTAGATAAGGCTTTAAACGAAGCACAGTTAACGCAACAACAGTTTAGAGTGTTGCAAGTTGGTGAAGAATGGCAAGTGCCTCTCTCATACTAACCAATTAAGCTGCTGCTGCAGCTCGTGGAGTTGATGATGTACCCGTTGATTCTGGAATTAAACAACGCATGAACTCGAGTGATTTCTGAACTGACACTTCATTCTCTTCCATTGCTAGTTTGAGAGCCAGACGATGATCATCAGCAATTTGCTGTTGTTCTGCTGCAGGCAAGCATTTTATGCGGGCACATTCTGCTTCAAAATCTTTCGTTGTTTCATTTGGTGTTCGTTGCTTTGCAATGGCTTTTTCAATGCTTTGTTGCAGTTGAATGGCTTTCTTTTCCTCGGCCGTGTTGTTGAATAGAGTAAATGTAGTGGAGGTCTGTAGTGTAGAAACGGGTTTAAGCACAGGAACCGATTCAGGCGCAGCTACTTCGTGTGCAATTGTAGGTTTAACCTCCGCAAAAAGGGCTTGTGCAAAGGCGTTATATAAGCAATTGCCATCGCCGCGTGTTCCCCCAGAAACAAACCAATGTGTATTGGATTGATTGTAAAGGTGTATCATGGGCTTAGCTTCTGTGTCGCTAGAGGCGCGGTATGGACACCAAGTTTCATTTCTATGGTTAGTAACAACGACATCGACACCAAATAGCTCGCCTAAGGCCGCAAACTCAATCTCATGTCCCCAGGCACCATTCTTAGCCTGTAGATCTAAATACTGATTCCAAGTCCGAGCAGAAAACGCTCCTGCTTCTGCAATAGCTGAATATTCACCTCTAAAACTGCGGGCAAGGGGTGTATTGGCTGTTCTCAAGTGGTGAATGGCCAGTTCGCGCAATCTTGCTTGCAAAAGGCCCTGAACGGCCTCGCGATTGCTACGCATAAGTTGTTGATATAACTCGTTTCCTAGTATATCTTCTATAAACCGGGTTGAATCACTCATAATATTTACCTTATCTGTTTTTTTCAGTATATCAAAAAATTATAGTTAAAAGCAAATACTTTTGTAAATTAATTATACTGAGGTTGCTAATGCACTTTCTTTATTACGATGAACCGTTGTAAAATGCTCGCGTCTTTTATCATGGCAATTGGCGCCAATTGAGGTGTTATGGGGGTAACCAATGAATAAACAACCGCAGATTATCGTTGCCTTGGATTTTGCCGAGGTAAAATTCGCCTTAGATTTTCTAGAGCCTTTATCTCCTACACAATGCCGCGTAAAAGTAGGCAATGAATTGTTTACTCGTGGTGGGCCAGACTTAGTGCGACGTTTGGTAGATTTAAAATTCAGTGTGTTTTTAGATTTAAAATTTTATGATATTCCCAATACGGTGGCACAAGCCTGTTTGGCTGCAGCCGATCTAGGTGTATGGATGGTCAATGTACATGCTTTGGGCGGAGTTGCCATGATGACCGCGGCTAAAAAGGCATTGCAATCTTATGGAACACACGCCCCTTTGTTGATGGCGGTTACAGCCTTAACCAGTTACAACGAAAGCCAATGGCAAAGCTTAGGATTTAAGCAGGATCTGCATGCCAGTGTTTTGCATTTAGCGCAGTTAGCACACGATGCGGGTTTAGACGGCGTAGTCTGTTCGGCGCAAGAAGCCCCTTTATTACGCGCGCAATTTGGCGCTTCTTTTTGTTTAGTTACCCCTGGTATTCGTTTAGCAGACAATGCCCATGACGATCAACAACGGGTTGTCACCCCACAAGCAGCCCTAGCAGCGGGCAGCGATTATTTAGTGATGGGACGGAGTATTACGTGTTCTCCGGAGCCAGTAGCTGTGTTGGCACGTTTGAACGAGGCCACTTTTTAAACAAAACCATTGACTATAATTGTCATTTTATGCTAAAATTTTGACCTATTCTTGAGGCTTTGGAAAAGCTCTTATTTTTTAAAGACTTTCTGGATCTTTAATGTATCTACTAATAAACTTGAGAGTACAACATTCCCCATTGCATTCTGACCAAATTTAGATCAAAGATTCAGCATAAAACTTTTTCTATCCTCAAAAAAAGATCCTCA
>JAJXVQ010000125.1 GCA_021782065.1 Pseudomonadota bacterium | reverse complement strand
TATTTATGCCGAGGATGAGCTACCCGAAGCGCAAAAAGAGTTTTTAGAATTGAACCGAGAATTATCACAAAAATGGCCTAATATTACCCATATGAAGACACCGCCAACTGATGCAGATGAGTGGAAGGATATTGCCGCTAAACGACAGTATTTAGAGGAATAAACCGCGTGATTTTATGCCTTGAAACTTCCGCAGCAGTATTGTCAGTCGCTTTAAGCGATGGCCATCGCCATTGGTTACGTCAGGCAGCGACAGAAAACTTCCAAGCTGAGCATATTCTGACCTTAATAGATGAGTTATTACAAGAAGCAGGGGCGAAGGGCGCTGATTTAGATGCTCTGGCCGTGAGCATAGGTCCGGGCCGTTTTACGGGTTTGCGCATAGGGGTTGCTGTGGCACAAGGATTGGCCTTTGCTTGGCATAAAAAAGTGATTGCCATAGACAGCTTGGCCGTGTTGGCACAAGGTGTTTATAGGCGTTACGGCGATGAAAAAGTCGTTGTTTTGATGGATGCACGCAAGGAAGAGGTTTATCATCAAAGTTTTGTTTGCAATGACGAGGTCATGGTTTCGGAGGGCGATTTATCTTTGCTCAATATAGCCGCCGTAACGGCGTATTCACCCGAATGGGTGGGGGCGGGCAATGGCTTTATGCAATATCCGCTACTAGCTAAAAAAGTGAATAAATGGTATATATCGGCGGCGGATCAGTTGCCTGTTGCTGAAGATATGATAGCTTTGGCGGCTAAGGCCTACGAAGAAAAAAAAGAAATGGGTCCTGAGCATATTTTGCCCAATTATCTGCGGGTAGAAGTAGTAACTACAGTATAATTCAGTATATACCCGTTATACTTGAGATGCGGGATCTTGACGGATGCTATGGATTTGAATCGAAGCATTGTCATCCTTGGCCGAAGGTCGGGGATCTAGTTTCAATTCAAGTTTTTTTCTGGATCCTCGACTGCGGCCTCGCGGCCTGGTCTAGGATGACAATGTTCTAGGAAGTGTAATGAATATAGATAATATAATAACCAGGGGTTAATGAATCATGTCTGAGCTTTCTGCAATTCGACAAGCGGTTATACGCAAAAATAGTATTAAAGCCTATTCAACGGGCAATGGTGCAGGCCGACACCAAGTATTCACACAATTGGCAGAGCTGGCACATGAAAAAATGAAGCCTGCAGAAGCTGCGTTATTTATGCAATTTGTTGATCATCTTTATGCAACAGCGTCGTACGAAGATTTAACCGCGCATGAAATAACAAATTTATTTGGTGCCACTGTCTCCTTTTGGAATGAAGTGATTATCCGTAAACCCGATGAAGTTAAATTACGCATCTTTAATCCGCAGTCTGAAGATATGGGTTGGCAATCCAACTACACCATCATAGAGTTAGTGCAAGATGACATGCCCTTTATAGTCGACTCCTTATTAGTGGAGTTGAATCGGCAAGAACTGACAGTGCACGCTATTTACCACACGGGCGCATTCAAAGTGGTGCGTGACAAAAACGATAAGATCACAGAAATTTACCCTATGGGAACAGATGAGAAAGCAGCCAGCAACGAGGCATTGATTTTCATCGAGATCGATCGCATTTCTGATGAAGCAGCCATAGCTGATTTAAAACATTCTTTTGAAAACATTTTACGTGATGTGCGTTTATGCGTAGAAGATTGGCAAAAGATCATGAATAAAGTGGATGAAACCACGCATATTTTAGAAAAATTACCGGTAGCGCCAGCAAACAAGGCTGCTTTGTCTGAATCGGTTGAATTCTTAAGATGGTTGTGTAATAACCATTTTACTTTTATGGGTTGGCGCGAATATAAATTAGTGCAAGACGAAGCCGGGGATTTGGTTTTAAAGCCTATTGAAGGTACAGGTCTGGGGGTGCTGCGAGAATTTGATGCTAATAAAATATCTAGAAAATTTTCTAAACTGCCGCCTGAAGCTAAAAGCATTATTTTAGACAAAAACATCTATATAGAATCTTTAAAAACAAATCGCTTAGCCACTGTGCATAGGCATGTACATACCGATCAAATCGAAATTAAAGTCTTCGATGAAGAAGGTAATGTGGCGGGTATACGTCGTATTATTGGGTTATACACCTCAGTTGCTTATAACAGCAGACCTTACGCGATTCCTTTATTGCGGCAAAAAGTAAGAACAGTGATGTTAGATTCTAGGTTGTCACCATCGGGACATGCAGGTAAAGCCTTGCTGAATATTTTAGAAACTTTGCCGCGCGATGATTTATTTCAAAGCTCGCCAGAAGAGTTGTTAGAATTAGGTTTGGGTATTTTGCAAATGCAAGAACGACGACGCATCAGTTTGTTTGTGCGTCGCGATATTTTTGGTCGTTTCATGTCTTGCTTATTGTTTATTCCTAGCGATCGCTACACTACCGAATTGGGCGATGCAGCAAAAGAAATATTAGTTAAAGCTTTTCATGGTTTGGAAGTCTATCAAACAACAGTGTTTAGCGAATCCATCTTAGCACGCATACATTTTCTAATCCGCATTGATAACAGTCAGCCATTGCATTATGATATTGAAGCGATTGAAGAAAAGTTAAGGCAAATCGCTAGAAACTGGCAGGATGATCTGTATGAAGAATTAGTTGATTCCTTCGGTGAAGAAGAAGGCGGCCATTATTTTGCGCGCTATAAAAAATCGTTTCCTGCAGGGTATATTGAGGCGTTTCCGCCGTACGATGCGGTGCATGATATTCGGCATCTGGAGAAATTAACAACAGATAATAGCTTAGGGATGCATTTTTCTAAACCTGTAGATAACGAAGAGGGCAATTATCGTTTTCAACTTTATCATTTAAATACCCCCATCCCGTTATCGGATGCCTTACCCATACTAGAAAACATGGGTTTACGCGTATTCACGGAACAACCATATTGTATTCATCTGGCAGATGGGAAATTGGCGTGGATCAATGATTTTTACATGACCACGCACGAAGCTCATAAGGTGGATATTGATGAAGTAAAAGAGTTGTTTCAAGAAACCTTTGAGAAAGTGTGGTTTAACGAATCAGAAAATGACGGCTTTAATCGCTTAGCCTTATTGGCCAACCTAAGTTGGCGAGAAATTTCCATGTTACGCGCTTATGCAAAATATCTCAAACAAATTAATTTTATTTTCACGCAGGCTTATATTGAGGAAACTTTTTCTAAATATCCGAATATAGCGCGTGAATTAGTGACTTTGTTTAAATTACGCTTTGATCCAAATCGTCAGGGTAGTTCACAAGAGGTTATGGTGGCTCTGGAAGAGCGCCTAGATGCGTTATTAGCAGAAGTAGAAAATCTAGATGAAGACAAGATTTTACGCCGGTTTCTTGAGATCATTCATGCAACATTAAGAACCAATTTCTTCTTAAAAGATGAGCAGGATCAGTATAAAGACTGTATTTCTTTCAAATTGGATGCCATGGCAATCAGCGATATGCCATTGCCACGCCCCATGT
>JAJXVQ010000012.1 GCA_021782065.1 Pseudomonadota bacterium | reverse complement strand
ATACCTGTTTTAGAGTGCGATTTGCGCGTTTGTTGTACAGCCATTGGTTTACTCCCGATTATGCTTTAAAATTAAGGCGATTTTACCTGGTTTTATACGGGCTGTCAAAGTGCTAGGCTAAGGCTACTTATAGTCTTGACACCACCCTCTCAAAATGAGATTATTCTTCAAAGAATTATTCTAATAAAGGTTGAAAATGACCTCATCCCCTGAAACCCCTCATACTCCCCTTTCAGAAGCCGGAACACGCGCTGTCGTTAGGATGTTACTGTGTTTTTTACCCTTAGTGGGAATGGGTATCGATTTAATTGCACCCTCATTGCCTGCCATTAATCAGGCTTTACACATCTCCCCCATGGTCGCCAAAGATCTCATCGCTATTTATTTAGTGGGGTTGATGAGTGGTACTTTTTTCAGCGGGCTATTATCGGATACCTGGGGCCGTCGCCGTCTTATGTTAGGCGGTTTTATTTTATTGGTTGTTGTCAGTGTAATACCTCCACTTTATCCTTATCCCTCTGTTTTATTAGTATCTCGATTATTACAAGGCTTAGCTATAGGCACTTTTGGTGTATTAGCGCGTTCAGTTATAGCGGATTTATTAACTGGAGCAGCCTTATTGCGCACAGCTTCGTGGTTAGCAACGATGTGGGGCATAGGGCCTATCATTGGACCCATCATTGGCGGTTATTTACAAGTCTATATAGGCTGGCAGGCTTGTTTTTTATTTTTCGCTATTTATGGTCTTATAGGGGCTATAGCCTGTTTTCTATGGTTGCCTGAAACACACCATAAACATAAACGCATGGGCTTAAGTTTAAAGCGCATCAAAAATAACTTTGCCATTCTGTTACCCGATAAAATTTTCGTAAGTGTCAGCGTGTTAATGGGTTGTCTTTATTCTACCCTTATTATTTTTAACACTTTAGGGCCTTTTTTCATTGAGAAAAAGTTAGGTCATTCCCCTATATTTTTTGGTCACGCCGCTTTTTGTTTGGGACTCGTCTTCTTATCGGGGACATTTTGTTGTCGCGTTTTAGTCAAATATTTTGACCCGCAAAAAATATTATCCACAGGCATGCCTCTAGTCTTAATATTTTCCTTGATCGGTGTTGTAATGACTTCTTTTAGCCATAATGTGTGGGCAATACTTATCCCCACTGCTTTCTTATTCTTTGCTAATGGCGTACTGTACCCTACTTGTATGGGGTTAACGATGAGCATGTTTAAAGAATTGGCTGGCAGTGCCGGCGGCGTTACTACCTTAATCAATTTAAGTGTAACTATGAGTTCTGGTTTTCTGGTCAGTATGATCAGCGCTCAAAGCTCTAAACCAATTGCCTACACCAGCGCTGCCTTTGTGATCCTTGGTTTCGTGCTGTATACCTGGGCAGTGCGGAGTAAGAGAGCTGAACAAGTAGTGGTAGATTGAGCTATACCCATCGCCAATGAAGAAGCGAGATCTTGATGAATACTATAGATTTGAATCGAAGCTTTGTCATCCTCGACGAAGTAGGGGATGACACAACTCTAGTCTGTAGTTGCTTGTAGCATTAAACTCGCATCTTGAAATGTATTGGGTATATACGGCTTAAACTTTAATCCAATCATAAAACAATACTAGAATATTCACAAAAATCACCGCCATAAAGAGTGGCCGCACCAATTTTGACCCTTTTAAAATAACCATATGTGCGCCTAAGTAACTTCCAGCAAGTTGTCCTATGCCCATGATAATACCTATAATGAAACTCACTTCACCATAATAAAGAAAGATAGACAGCGCAATTAAGTTACTCTTGAGATTTAAAACTTTCGCATAACCAGAAGCTTCTAGAAAGGTATATCCCAAAAAGAAAACAATGGCGATAATCCAAAAATTTCCCGTTCCAGGTCCAAAAAAAGCATCATAAAATCCCAAAATAAAACCAAATAATGGAAAGAATAGGTGTTCAGGAAGATGCTTTTTTCCAGGTTTTAATCCTAATTCTTTATACAGCAAATTGAAAACAAACACTCCCAATAATAAGAATGGGATAATATATTTCATAAACTGATTGGATATATAATTAACTAAAACAGCTCCCGAACCAGCACCGAGTACCCCCATCAGCAACCCACGATAAATCATTTTGAAATTGATAAATCCTCTCCTATGGTATTTATAGACCGCCATGGTCAGCCCAAAGACACTCTGAAATTTATTGGTTCCTAAAGCCAGAGTCACAGGCATACCGCTATACATCAGCGCCGGAACACTAATGAGTCCGCCTCCACCGGCAATCGTATCTATAAACCCAGATAAGAAACCCATTCCCAATAGGAAAAAATATAAAACATAGGGGTGTAGAGAAAAATAGTGCTGCATTGGGAAGAGTTCCTAATGTATTCAAGAATGATGCTATTATTTTATAGCACTGTAACTTTCTTAGTCAAGATTGGACGTATTAAATATAGCGCCAAATTTTAACTGCTCTATGATCGCAACAGAAGCAAATGAAGTCCTTATGCCAATGGATTGCACCTTTTCTTTCGGATAATTCGTTATGGCCTATTCTTTGGCTGATCCTCTATATAAGATTGAACATAATCTTTCATTGGTTTCCAAAATCCTGCCATCAATAATCCTGTTGCTGCAAGGGCCGTGATGGTAGTCCTTCTCAAGAAAGGAGTTTTAGGCGATATTGATTTTAATAGGGGCCATTCACTAGTCTGTATATTCATTTTTTTTCTTGAAGCAATATGCGCATCTACCATTTGTCGCGAGAGGCTCACTGAATGTGGTAAGGAAGGTAAGTTATCAATTGAAAACCATTGAGCATCGTCTAATTCTTCTTGATCGATACAAATGTTCCCGGCGGCATGTTCTGCCGTGAAACCAAACATCAAATTGCTTGGAAATGGCCAGGGCTGGGATGCTACATAACGTAAGTTTTTTATTTCAATACCAACTTCTTCTTTTACTTCTCGAACCACTGTTTCTTCTACTGTTTCTCCTGGCTCAACAAATCCCGCTAATATATTATAGCGGCCTGGTGGAAATGTGTGTGAACGTGCCAATAAGATTTCATCATTACGCCAAATTAATACCAACATAGCGGGAGAAAACTGAGCAAAAGTAAGGCTACCACAATCACTGCAAGCTTTCGCCATCATTTTACCATCCAATGACGTTTTTGTTCCACAAGAGCCACAAAATTGGGTTTTCTTATCCCAGAAAGAAATCTGAATAGCCTTAAGTAGCATGCTAAAGATACTTTTTTCGGCTAATAAAACATGTGCTTCGCGTAAAGGATAAAAATTCATATCCTTAGGTAATGCAGGTAGCTCCATTGTTTTCGGAAGATTTAGAATAAAACAATTTTTACTATCATGTTTGCCTATGTGCTGTTTTTCTTCAAAGGGTAAATTAAATTGTTTGAGTGCGGAAGAAGTAGGTATCGTTACACTATTTTCCTGTGTTTGTAAAAATAACGTTTCCCCTCTAAAAAGAAACCATAATTCATTTTGACTTGTATGATCGGTTTCTATTCCAGTATGGTCATATTTTTTCATACCGTTCTGTTCTAGCAACGTATTTTTTTGCAAGATACCTGCTTTATTAGAAAAATCTTGTGACAGTGAACTCTGAAATAATCGATGCTGATTAAAAAAAGATGCGGCCTTTCTATTGTTGTAGCTGTTACGAAACAAAAACATACTGTTCTCCTAGCATTGAGTTAATGGTCTTTAGAAAGCTAAATTTTTTATAAAAATATTGTAATGGCTAATGCGCTAGGCCTTAGTCGGTGGCCCTACTCTCGCTGAACTCAAAAATAGCTTGGCCAATACCCTCCCCCCGTTTCCATTTAAGTGATTGGTATCAGCATAGACAGGCCAACCGTTATACATAAATCGATCTTTCTTAAACTCATTGTAGACTACACTTAAATCGACCCAGTAAAAATTGGGTTCTTTTGATATCAGATTGCGTATCACAACGTTTCCCTCTTCTCCATGTGGAATGACGTTTGCACCTAGTCGAATACCTAAATAATCGAATAGTGGTGATCTTTGGATAGAGCGATCGATCACTGGCTCGTCATAGAAAAAATAAATAGGCGTCTTAGTTGCAATTCGCCGCAACGCATCTAGCTTAAAAATAGGGGGGGTGTCATTCTGCTTGGTAAACACATTAAAGTTACCCGAAAAAAGATTGAAAGCATTTGCAACAAAAATTGCTTTGTAATATTGATGGTTATCGCGAATAAATCGCAGCATCATATCGCAGTTTTTAATTCGCTCAGGTGTCATCACCACAGCAGGTGCCCTATGTGCCATCCCATCCTCACTCAACTGGCAGGCCCCCACAGCGACCATGGTAGCGCGAAACCCTTCTTTTTTACCCATGGCATCAATGAGTGCCCCTAGCGCTGCGGCATGCGAGTCACCAACCAGTAATACTGTCGGTTTGACATGAGGTGCGCCCAACGCACATAGGTTGTCAACGGTGGTACGTGTTGGATTGGGAAAGGTTCGATCAAAACAAGGAGCGACCCAGCCATCTGTTAAACGCATATTTTGGCCATTGACTGTCACATTAGTGTAACGCTTGCCTATTACAGGCGGGATCCCTAACGTCTCAATGCCTGTTAGTGAAAACAGCAAGCATAATACCAGCGCGTTCATTACAGTAAAGGTAGGAAACACTATGGTTGCTCTAGATGTGGATCGTTGAAACGGTTTTTCGACAAAATGATAGGTCAATATAGCCAACAAAAAAGTAAGCGCAAATAAGGGAATGAAAAACTGTGTTGGTATAGTCGCACCGCCAATAAAGCGTGTGATAGAAAAGATAGGCCAATGCCATAAGTAGAGCGAATACGAAATGCATCCAATAAACACCAGTACGCGTCTCGTTAACAGCCAATCAATCCACGTCGGGTTGCTTGCATTTGCCATACTGAAATAAATAAGCAATGACGCCCCAACGCAAGGGAGTAAAACACGCCAGCCAGGATAGTGCTTTTCGCCTAGAAAACAGCATGAAATAAGCAACAATCCCATACCTGCATACACACCTAATCGAGAAACCCATTGCACATTTCGCATAGGTGGCAAAATAGCAATCAATGCGCCACAAGCCATTTCACCAAAGCGTGGAATGGACAAGAAATAAAGGTTTTCATGAGAAACGGGATCCATACTCCACTTTATGCCCAATGCGAAACAGACAACTGCAATTAAGAGAATTAATACGAGAGGATAGAGTCTCAAAACACGCGCGAGTCGCTGATTCGTCATCAGTAACAACGGTAGTAATAATAACGGCCAAAATAGATAGAATTGCTCCTCTATTGAGAGTGACCAATAATGCAGAAAAAAGTTAACACTACCATCCGCAGTAAAATAATTACTGGTATGCATATTAAAAACAAATCCTAGCACGTATCTTGCATCCGGTAACAATAACCCATTCAATTGACTGGCTAAAAACACGGTCACAATAAAAACAAGAATAGATGCAGGGAAAATTCGTTTTATTCGCCGAACATAAAAGTGAGTAAGCGAGAACCGATGATCATATATCATCGCCGTAATACGACCTGTAATGAGATACGCCGATATAACGAAAAAAATATCTACGCCAACAAATCCACCCGGCAACCAGTTCGCATTAAAGTGAAACAGCATCACGGTCAAAACAGCAATGGCTCTCAGCCCATCAATATCTGCTCGGCGAACAGTGGATGTCATGCCAGGGCCTTCTCCGATTCCAGAGAGCTTGACAAGGTTAAAATAACCGCTGGCAAATCATTAGCATGATGGACGACTGCATCCGCCCCCGAAGCATTCGGCGCCACATCAGCATAGCCGTAAGTAAGAAAGACGCTTGGGATCCCCGTATTTTTTGCTGCGTTTACATCTGACATCGCATCGCCGATAAAAATCGCATGCGCTGTTGACTCGTCAAAACCGGCTTCCCTCATGGTGCCTTCTACATGACGACGATCTGGCTTTTTTATTCCCATAAAAAAATCACCGCCACATACAGCTAGAAAATGATGTCTGATATGCAGATGCTCAAGGATATGTGCGACAAGAAGTGTATTCTTGTTTGAACAAATAGCCATCTTAAATCCCTGCGCACTCAGCACATTCAGTGCTGTTTCAATGCCAGGATAAAGCGCTATTTCATTCAGCATATTCTGTTCGTAATACGCTACGAATGCTTGAGAAAGTGCCTGTTTCTTTTCATCTGGCATCGTGGCATAAGCAGAACCAAAGCCTCCTCCCAAGAGGCCAACTACGCCTTGGCTAATCAGATGCAGCACGGAAGCAGGTGCAACGGGTGCCTCGTTATAGTCAGCCAGCACGGCATTTAAAGCAGCAACTAAACCGGGTGACGTATCGGCCAAAGTTCCGTCAAGATCAAAAATAAGTAAAGGTTTCATACTGGAATCTACTCGTGTTATCAATGGGTTAAGAATAAGAGAAAAAACATTACTTGCATTGTTAATAGCTGCTTTCGCTGCAACAATACCATCAGGTCGCATAAGCACCATTTCTTCAGTTTGCAAACCAAGACAGTTACACACCTGTTGCCACTCATCCGGATTTTGAAGCTGGATCAGTTTGACTACTTCTTTGTATTGTTCCCAGAAAGCAGCATTAGGCAAGGTACTGCCATAAATCAGATAGAAATAGCAGCCATCAACAAGGTCATAACTGCATAAATATTTTTCCTGATGTGTCAATTTAAAATAAGGAATAAGCCGCCCAACTAAACCCGCGTTATTTTCAACTAATACCCCTTTTTCATAACGCTGATTTAATCCAGAGAAGTGCATCGGTAATGTAGCCAAGCGCTGCCTATTAGCCATAATCGGCAGCCAATCACGCAAGGATGCTGGATCACGATTGACCCGTGTGATGAGCGCCGTCATTTGATTCGTGCTATCAATCAATTGTTGGGTTAAAGTACGACGTTCTAATTCATATGAGGCTAACACCGTTTCGCGAAAGCGTTTTCTTAAAATGCCCGCTAAACGCCAAGCGAGTGCCAGTGCATCTTGGAAGCCCGTGTTCATTCCTAACCCACCAATGGAACTAAAAATATGACTAGCATCACCCGCTAGCAGAACACGCCCATGGCCGTAGTGTTCAGCTAAGCGGTTATGGTAAGTGGTATTCGATTCCCAAACAATGTCGTGCAGAATAAGACCCGATGGCCCATATTTCATAATAAGGTCTTGATAAACGGCTAACTTATTACCTACTATTTTTTCTTTATCATTATTGGGTGTTCTAATGATGATACGATGCTTATCATCAGATAACGGAATCAAAATAAAAAAAGCATCCTCACTAACAAAATAGTGCACACGTTTCACATCGCCAGACCAACTAATAGTGCCATCCACCATGATAAATCCGGTACCATGATCTCTGCCGGTAAACGAAAGGCCCAATTGCTCGCGAACCATACTTTTGCTGCCATCACAACCGACAAGATATTGTGCTGTGAGGCGCTCTTCTCTACCGGTTTCAGCATGATGTGCATAGACATGGATAGCATCGGAATCCGCTTGCAGACGAACGACTTCTACTCCACGCTGTAATATCCCGCCGGATGCTAAAAAATGGGCTTCTAACAACGCTTCTGTTTTGGGTTGTACCAAGCAAAGACTATAATTGTACTTGGAGGGCAACCGTCTGTAATTCACATGCATGAGGCGCTTTTGTTGCCAATACAGATGAAGATCCTGCAGTCGCTTTCCCACTGCATCGAACTGGTCATATATACCCAGTGCATGCAAAATGGCAAGTGAATAGGCATTCATCGATACCGCTTTGGATTGGGTCGAGCGAGTTGCACGCTTTTCTAGCACGCGCACGCCTACGCCTAATTTTCTGAGCCAGCAACCTAAGAGCAGGCCGACGGGGCCTGCTCCTACAATTACCACTTCTTCTTTATGATCATTCATTATCACGACCTACATATCTTGTAATTTCTTAAGTTCATCTGACGTAAATGGTGCATCAAAATCAACAATCTGCATCTCAACAAGATTTTCACTGACAAATGAATCTTCCGCCAAAATCTTCATTAGTTTATCTTTATCCATTGACCTGCTGACGATTACACCACCGATTTTGCCACGCCGTGGTCCTGCCATGATAAAATCACCGCTCTTGATGTATTGCTCAACCCATCCACTGTGCTGCGCACGATGCGGATCCACTTGCGTGGTAGGGACTACATAATTACTGATAATCAAAAACATAGAGTTCTCCTTTATTTAAGTTAATGTGATGCTCTTAGCTTACTTCCACCTCAATGGGTGAAATCCGCTGTGTCTCTTTCAGAGAAGTAATAGCTACTCCAACTGATAATCCGATACCAAATCCACATAATATCACTTTGTTAAAGCGTATGGCATGAATGTTTTGCAATCTAGCCATCAGCAATGGAATCGAGGCAGGACCTGTATTCCCTGTTTCGGCCAAGTCAACCACCCATTGATTTGGCGTAAAACCAGTTAGTTTTCTCAGATATTTAAGCATGAGCATGTTGGCCTGATGAAAGAACGCAAGGTCAATTTCTGCTGGAGTCAGTCCACACTGGTCAAGTAGCTTGCTAACCATGCTGGGCACACGCGAAAGTGCAAATTTCATGACTTCACTGCCATCCATATATAAATGACCCGCCGTTGCTGCTCTGTCAGGAAACAAATTATAGGTGAGTGGGGTATGAAGATGCGGTCTGCCCGCACCATCCGTATCAAACAAAAAATCGATTTTTTCTGAGCCAGGCCCTAGTAAAGCGACACCCACGGCGTCACCAAATACTGCCTGAACATGCCTATCTCCCGGCTTAATCAGCTTAGTGGTGACATCTCCTGCGCACAATAGGACATTTTTATGCCCTGCTCGCACAAGCATAGCGGCTTGCAACAGACCATATACAAAACCAGGGCAACCGAAATTAAGATCAAAGGTCAGGCAACTTCGCCTCAAACCCAAAGACGCATGAATGCCCAAAGCCACGCCGGGCATGAAATCATCTGGTGTTTGCGTCACTACGACAACCGCATCAATATCACTTGCTGATACATTTGCATTGGCAAGCAGATGACGAGCAGCAGCCGTGCATAGGTTTCCTGTAGTTAACTTCCCAGCAACACGCACAGATGAGATACCTGTACTTTCAACAATGCGTTTCATTTCAGTCTCACCATATAAGGAGGCAAGACTTTTCATTTCTAACCGTGTTTTAGGTAAAGCAGCGGTTACTGCACGTATTTGCACATCAGCAAAAGACAAACTCATATCATCGCGCCTGTTTCAACTAGGGGCCACAAATCGCCGACTGTTTGAATAGTCATGAGCTTTTGTATCTCTATTTTGCAATCAAGCTCACCTATCAAAAATGCAACCAGTGACACCCATGCAATCGAGTCCCATCCACCAACATTGCTAATTTTTAATTCGTCTGTAATGGTAGAAATAGGCAAATCTAGTAGCTTAGCCAATTCAGCACGTATCAGATTTCTATTCATACCATTTCCCCCTCTTTAATCAATGTAGATTGCAAAGCGAACGCCCCTAATTTTTTTGATCTCGCTGTATGTAATAGGGCATCGGTGATCAAGATTTTTCGTGGTATGTACGAGGCTGGCAATCTTTGATGACAAAATTCATAGAGACGACGACGAAATGATGTTAATTTTTCGGTTGTCTGCAATTTAAATGCGGCGCCAACCACCTGCCCCATGATCGGGTTCTCCAATGCCGTCACCGCCACTTCAAGTACCCCAGGCATATTGCGAAGCACATTTTCTATTTCGTTAGGGTAGACTTTTTCACCGCCAACATTGATGAGGTCTGATTGTCGCCCTAGCACACGGTAGCGATCGCCTTCTTGCTGCACTGCATCGCCCGTTTTAAAATAACCATCTGATGTAAATGGCGAAGAGGCGTTGATGTAACCAAGCATGCTTGTCTTTACCTTCACTTCCAACAAGCCATCCACAATACGAATATTACATTGCTCTTTATCAAATGTTATCCAAGTGGACAAAGATGAAACCGATTTAGCGGGCATCACACCCGTCTCACTTAGCCCATACGCTTGTGAGAATCTTACCCAAGGCAGCTGCTGAGTTAACACCACTAGCAGACTCTCTGGCATGGGCTCTGTTCCATAGTTGATGACTTTAAGACTACTGAAATCATAGCGCATTAATGCGCCGCTCATCACAAGCAAATTAAGAAAGGTAGGCGACGCCGTGATGGTCTCCACGCGATGCTGTGCTATCGCTTGTGCGACCACATCTGGTGACCGCGATGCAGGTATAACAAGCTTTCCTACATTGAATAGAACATAGAACAGCGTGTTAAATCCACCGATATGATCAAACAAAAGAAAGGAAATGGAAGTAAAACATCGTTTTTTTAATACGTGTTTATCGAGCATGGCGTAAGCTGAGTGAATGCTTGCTTTTGGCTGCCCCGTTGACCCGGAGGAAAAAATCACAAAGCCGGCTTCTTTACGGTGGTTCATGTCGCTCAGTATTGGATGGGAAGTTTCAATACCAGTAGGAAAAATATCTATTTGATTACCTTCTCCTATTTTGATTACTCGCGCTGCTTGAACAAGATGAGCACGCTCATTAACGAGCGCATCCTGGGCCGCGCAGCACAATGCCACCACATTGCCTAAACGCCACAATGCGAGCAAACAGGCAATAGTCGATGAAGAATAATCCCCAACCAGCAACACAGTTATACCTACACAACTGTATTTTCGTGCGAGCAAGTCAGCATCCTGAATCTTAGCTAACAACTGCCCGTATGTCATCTCTTCTTTAGAGGTTATGAGCGCTTTTTTCTCTTTTGCCGCTTCAAATCGGCTGAACAATTCACAGAGCGTATTCATACGCCTCCCAAATAAATATTCTGACCCGTAACAAATGCACTTTCTTTGCGTAAGAAAAAATCGATGACGTTTGCAACATCCTCAAAGGTGCCAAATCGTTTGATGGCTTGTCTCGAGAGTAAACGATCCATGCTGTCTTTAGGGACAGAACGAATTAAATCCGTCTCAATGGGCGTGGGCCCAATCGCATTAACTGTGATACCGAGTGGTGCCAACTCTCGTGCAGCAATCGCGGTCATCGAAAGAATGGCTGCTTTAGAAGCGGCATACATAGCCTCCCCTTCCAAATTAAGCGGTGTAGCAACCGTCGTGAAATTAACAATACGGCCAAACTGCTTAGGCGCCATCAGCTTGGCTGCTTCACGACAAAATAGAAAGGAACCCATCAGATTCGTTTGAAAAACATTTTGTGCTGTGTCTAACGGTGTAAGCAGAAAATGATTCATACTCGCTATACCCGCGTTATTAATCAAATGATCCAGCTGTCCATAAGTCGTACGAATAAAAGTGATGATCCGACGAACCGCTTCTTCATCTGCTACATCAGCACAGAAATGTGTGTAACCAGGTAAGTGCCAATCTACTGGTGCGCGACTACACCCTACCACTTGCTGCCCTTGCTGCAAATAGTGTTTAACTAGATATTTCCCAATGCCTTTACGGGTGCCTGTAATCAATGTCACTAGTTGCTTACGCATGTTATTTCTTCTGTATTAATGAGGTAATGAATTCGGCTAAAGAACCAATGGTAGCAAAGGGGCTACGGTATGCAGACATCGCTTTCTCGCTGACGATCGTGATAGCAACGCCCATCTGCATTTCAACCATTTCTTCTATATTCAAAATGAGTGTCACTAACCCCAATGAATCTAAAACGCTTCCTGGCCCAAAAAGAGGAGTCGCTTCTCCCTGGGACGTATCGATTGGCACAGGTAACAAGGGTGCTTGCGCATCAATGGCAGTTTGGATGATCTGGCTGATTGTTTGGTTCATTGATATACCTCGTAGTTTTGCAATATAAATCCGCGTTTGATGATCCCGCCCATATCCATTAGCTGCTCCTGGCTTAAGTGAGGAAAGCGCCAAACAGCGTTTTTCTGGGACCTATCTTCGGGTTCAATAGCGCTTGAGAATACAAGTCCATTACTATGGATTTTGATACTACGGATATCATCTATCGCTACGTTGTGATAGGTAGTCATGCATCTATCGCGAGAAATGCTGACACACTCAGCGGGGTATTCCTTGTTCTCTGCATCAACCAACCTGCACTGTACCTTATCGGCTTGAATAGGTACGTACGGGTGATCATTTTTTTCATAAAGAAATAGGTTGCGAAAACGCTTGAATTGGTTCATGTCAATGATGTTAACCACTGAATCTATGATCGCAATCAGCTTGCTCCTTTGAAAAAGGGCAACACGGTATGTTATTTTTTTGGCGCGCGCATCTCGCTCTTCTTGCATATCATCAACAACCAATTCAAGCGGATACATTAGATCAACATAACCATAAAAGTTGCAATATAGTTTATCGAGACTAACAGTGACATCTCCACGAACATGTTGTGTCATTGTATACACATGGGTATAAACCGCTTGGCGTTGAGCCTCAATCAACATAGTACCAGGCACATGCTCATGATCTTTGCGATAAAAGAAGTAATGATCTGCTTGATTAATCATCTTGTAAGAGGTTGAACGAAAAAGTTCGGCAATAGGGTGTTCTGTTTTGTTTGCGTTAGCATAAAAATTTTCAAGCTGCTGCAGTACGCCAGCATGTGACGCTGAAAATTCAGCTTCTATAATTTGATAAGGCAATGCACGATATGGCTCCCATGCTGGATCCAAAGGGATAGTCCTATCAAAGAGGCTAGTCAACCCTTGATTACTATTTGCTAAGGCCAAACGCAATAGATCACCATTTTGCTCATGGGGTTTGTACAATTCTAATAAACAACCCAGTCCTGCTTGCACCCATTGATCCGCCGTGCTCTTCTCTATTTGCAATGGCAATGCAGGACGTGGTTGTCTCACCAACACATCTTCTGCTGAATCTTTGTGGACCAGTTTTGGTGTGATTACTGAGTTTTTCATATATTCTTCTCGATGCAAGCCGATAATTCAGCCGTTTTTTGAGTCGTGTCGATCTCCAGGCCTTCACCAATTTTTGTGCGATAAAGCAGAATAAAAATCAGCGCAGTTGAGATCGATGTCAGTACAATCAATACGTTTATTAATTGATGGAATGCATAGTTATAAGCGGAAATAAGCTGATTGTGTGGCACCGTAGGTAGCAGTTGGCTAGCGTGCTCCATCGCACCTGCTGCCAATTGTGCCGTCGCGCCTGCAATCTGTGTTGCACTTAACCCACTCGTTGCAATAGTCAAACTATGTGACATAAAAAGGGCCAATAGCGATCCCACAATCGCGATAGCAGTACTATCAAATGACACGCGTAGAGCACCAAAAATACCAATCGCCACCCCTGCTTTCTCTTTAGGAACCACAGACACGGCTAAGTTGTCCATCAATCCCCATGGCACAGCGACACCAAACCCAATGATGAATAGCACCAATTTCATACTCCAATCGTGCATGCCCATGGGAAGAGTATTCAGCATCATCAATCCTATAATGGAAATCACCATGCCGCCACCCGAAAGCATACCGACAGATATCCACTTGGTTAAACTTGCCGCTAAAAATGGAACAAACAATAAAGAACCAGAAAACCAAATCATTAAAATGCCGGCATCAAGTGCATTCATTTGTTCAATGCCAATGAATCGCAATGGCAGAATGACTAGCAGCACCGCGTAACAATAGGCAGCAGCAAGCGGCAGTAGTTGTGCACCGACGAAAGCAGGATAGGAGAACAAAGATAAATCCAGCATTGGATGGACTATTCTTTTTTCTACCCAAATAAATAGGCATAAAAGCAGCGCAACTACCAATAATAGAACAATCACAGTGGGACTTAACCAACCGCGAACGGGTGCTTCTATCACCGCATAAGTAAACAGCGCTAACATCAGCGTAAATAAAGTGGCGCCAATCTTATCGAGTCCTTTGGCATTTGGATCTTTGCTATCATGCATGCACAGTAGACAAACAATCAGCGCAATGACACTCAACACCGTACTACCAAAGAAAACAGCATGCCAACCAAAATAAGTAATGAGTACGGCTGCTATCGTTGGCCCGAAAGCTAATCCTGCTCCGAAAGTAATGCCTATCACACTAAATATTTTTGCTCGAGTATGCCCTTCAAATTCTTGAGCAAGAATAGAGATGCCACCCGCATATGCACAAGCAGCTGCAATGCCTTGCGGTATACGTAATAAGTCAAGAACCCACACACTGGGAGAAAAAGGCATCAGCAATGAGGTGACAGTAGAGATCAACAGGCCTATCCCAAATATCTTTTTACGTCCATATTGATCAGCCATTACACCTGCTACCATCAATGTACTACCACAGCTAAGAAAAAATGCATTCGTTATCCACGACAGCGCAACGGCACTACCTGGCAAGCTCGCTGCTATATAAGGTTGCGCCATCGGTCCAGCTGTAAAGTTTAATGGTACGCTAAAACAGGCAAGCATTATCGCGAATAATAGTGCACCTTTTCTCGCATATATTTTTTCATTTATTACGTTGTCTTGCATATATTTCTCTCATTATTTTAATAAATATAGAAAATAGTGTATTTCATGAATATCCATAATGCGAATAATAATAAAACCGCGCTTTCTACGCAAGTCATGGTCGTTCGGTTTTTTAAACTGAAGATAGCTTTTTTGCTTGCACATAATGACAATACTGGAGGTAAAAAAAGTAACAAGAAATTTATAGGTGGTGTCTTAATCTACAAACTACTTCTCTGCCGCAATGCTTCATAAAGACAAACACCGGTTGCAACGGAAACATTGAGACTGGAAACTTGGCCTAGCATAGGTAAGAACACTAAAGCATCGGCGGCTTCGCGGGTTAAGCGGCGCAAACCTTTATCTTCGGCGCCTAATATTAAAGCAATAGAACCCGTTAAGTTAATCTTATACAATGAAGTGGTTGCATCATCGCTTAAGCCATATAACCACACTCCAGCTTGTTTTAATTCTTGCAAACTACGTGCCAAATTGGTGACTTGAATAAGGATCACATTTTCTGCAGCCCCACTCGCTACTTTTTGCACCGTAGAAGTTAACCCTACCGCATTGTCCTTAGGAATAATGACTGCGGTAACGCCCGCAGCATCGGCACTGCGTAAGCACGCACCTAAATTATGCGGATCTTGCACGCCATCTAAAACTAGAAATAAAGGTTTGGTTTGCTGAGCCAAAAGTTCCGTCAATTTATCTTCATGATACATTTTCATCGCTTTCGCATATACAGCCACCCAGCCTTGATGATTAGCATCTGCCGTCATTTCATCTAAAACATTGGGTTCTACAATCTTAACGGGGACTTTACAATCTAGATCTAATAAAAATTGACGCACAGCAGCGGCCTTTGCTTTATGTGTGTAGAGTGTTTGCGGTAGACGTCCTTCGCTTAGAGCTGCTTTGACACTGTGCTGACCATAGACCACATTCATTTCTTTGCCTTTGATTTTGATTTTTGCCAGAAACGTTTTTTAGGCTCTTTCTTAGCATCTTTTTTAGGGGTTTCTTTTGTAGCTGCTTTAGATTTTTTCTTTTTGGGACGATCATCTTCTGTTTGTAATAAATCAAAGTCTATTTTTCGCTGATTTAAATCAACTCGTATCACGCGTATACGTACTTTGTCTCCCAAACTGTAGCTGGAATTTGTTGCTTCTCCAACTAATTGGTGACGTATAGCATCGTAGCGATAATAATCATTTTTAAGTGACGTTACATGCACCAAGCCTTCAATAAACTCATCATTCAACGCGACAAACAAACCGAATGAAGTCACACCGGTGACTTTGCCATCGTACTCTTGTCCTAAACGGCTAGACATATATTCGCATTTTAGCCAATCCACTACATCGCGCGTCGCTTCATCGGCACGTCTTTCAGTAGCAGAGCAATGTTCCGCCAAAGTTTGTAATTCCGCCTTAGAATAACGAAAAGTACTGGGCCGTTTTTTTTCTAAAATATGGCGTATGGCCCTATGCACTAATAGATCGGGATAACGACGTATAGGCGAAGTAAAATGGGTATAAGCATCATAAGCCAAGCCAAAGTGCCCACAATTATCGCCTTGATATACGGCTTGACTTAAGGATCGCAGCAATAAGGTTTGTAGCACATTGCTATCGGCGCGGCCTTCAATTTGCTTCATTAATTTAGCGTAATCTTTGGATTTAGGTTTTTCGCCTCCGGACAAAGCTAAGCCTTTTTCGCCCAACAATTTGCGCAAGGCTTCCAGTTTTTCAGGATTAGGCCCTTCATGCACACGAAACAAACCCGGCATTTTATTTTTTAATAGAAAATCTGCTGCGCATACATTAGCTGCCAACATACATTCTTCAATCAACTTATGTGCATCATTGCGATACTTGGCAATGATCT
>JAJXVQ010000124.1 GCA_021782065.1 Pseudomonadota bacterium | reverse complement strand
TACAGAATGTTTTAGCGGCTCGTAATACTGTGGGTGCGAATGCGTATGGTGGCGGAGAGGTGCCACATATGAATCTCATGGCCAAAATGCATTTGCTTGAAAAAGAAGAAACGTTAGGTGCTGTTTTTGAATTATTTGGGTTTGTAAATGCACTGGGTATACAATTTGATATAGGTTCTGGGAAAAAGCAATCTATTCCGGAGATTTTAAACCAGGGAGATCCGATTAAGGGTAGTATTCAGATACTAAAGTCTATTTTAGCAATGAATATAATGCCAGCTCAGATGAATGAGCTTATACAAAAATGGATATTACAATTAGAAGCACTCGAGTGCTTTATGAAAACACAGACCTTTATTGCAACGCATCTGGATGATAAAGGAAAGGCGGAGCTAGGGCGTTTGTATACAGTTTACCAAAAACAAATAGAAGGTTATTGCGCTTTTAATTTCTTGATACAGGCACCCCTAGTGCAATTACAACAGGATTGTGCGCAATTAAAGGCAATGCAGTTACCGGAACCATTGCGAGCGTTAGTGGCTGAGCTTGAACAAATTACGATGACCATGCATCCCAATAGTATGCAAGCTGCTTGTGAGAAAATTCTTAATTGGCAAAGAAGTAATCCTATTAATCCAAACAGCTTAAGCTCAACTTCAGCCTTGCATGCTCAACTCACACGCACGCTGATTCATCTATCTCAGGCCCTACATGATCAAAAGCAGGCCCATGTTGCTGCTGTGCCTGGATATGTACCGTCAACTAAGCATTTGCCACCACCACCACCGCTACCTCAGCTATCTCCGAGCCAGTCAAGCTGTTCATCTAATAGTAGTTTTGGCTCTGGGTATTCACAATCGTCTAGTTCCAACCTTTCGTTGCCGCAACAGAATGCTCGTTTTTTCTCTAGTGGTGGTATTCCTGTAAGCCAACCTCCTGTGCCTAGCTATCTTCCTTTGACTAGTCAACCTCCTGTGCCTAGCCAACCTCCTGTGCCTAGCCATCTTCCTTTGCCTAGCCGTCCTCCTTTGCCTAGCCAACCTCGTGTGCCTAGCCAACCTCCTGTGCCTAGCCATCTTCCTTTGTCTAGTCAACCTCCTTTGCCTAGCCGTCCTCCTTTGCCTAGCCAACCTCGTGTGCCTAGCTATGCTCCGCCACTAAGCCAACCTTCTGCGCCTAGCCATGTTTCATCACCACTGCCTATAGTGCCTCCTCAGTCGCAGTGCGGTTCATCGTCGTTTTTTGGTCCTTCAGCAATGTCGCCGAATCATGTGGATCTAGCCGCTCAAAATCAGGGAGTGCTATCCCGGTTTTTTACGAATAATGGGGTGTCTGTGCAAGTCTTTTTAGGTACGGATGAAGACGGTCATAATAATTACTATGTATGGAGTAATGATCCAGAGATCGTGAAAAGGCTACCTGATTTGCTCATGTCATATAGTATTCATAGCCAGTCTAATCCAGGTTCGTCTAAACGAGCCTGTCCTCCAGCGCAACATTGTAATGCTTGGCATATTATTTTAACGGATAACGATGCTGCTAAATTATCACAGCCGCCAAGGCCGGGTTATTAGAATTGATTACGCCAATTCCAGCAGCTCTTTAGCATGTGCTACGGCGGTATGCGTTTTACCGCCTAGCATGCGCGCGATTTCCTGGGTACGTTGTTCGGGATCTAATTTTATTAAACGCGATGTGGTGGCGTTGCCATGTTCTTTTTCAATGCGCAAATGATGATGACCTCGTGCTGCTACCGGCGGTTGGTGCGTAATGCAGATGACCTGCGTTTTTTCACCCAATTGTCGTAATAATTGGCCGACTACATCGGCCGTTTTACCGCCTATGCCTACATCGATTTCGTCAAAGATGAGGGTAGGGGTGTTGTCTTGTTGAGATGAAATGAGTTGCAAAGCTAAGCTCGCGCGCGATAATTCGCCGCCGGAAGCAATTTTGGCCAGGGGTTGTGGCGTTTGCCCTACATTGGTTTGTATGTGAAATTCTAATTGATCTAAACCATAGGCCGTAGGCAGAGTAGCCGGTTCAGAAAACACTACTTTAAATTGGCCATGCGGCAAGCTCAATTTTTGTAGGTAAGCGCTCATTTGTTCGTCTAATTTCTTGGCGGCCTTTAATCTAGACGCGCTGAGTTTTTCTGCTGATACTAAATATTGCGCCTTGTGCTCTGTAGCAATTTTTTCTAATTGCAGAGATTTTTCATCTAAGTTTTGTAAAGAATCTAACTCTAGCGTTAACCTTTGTTGCAATTCTAATAACTGTTCCGCAGGCACATGCAACTTTCGCGCTAAATTGTGTATGCTTTGCAAACGAGTTTCTACTTCTTGCAAACGTTTGGGATTAAGTGGCATGTCTTTTAGCAGCGCATTCAATTCAACAGAAGCTTCTTCTAAATGTACTGCTGCACCGTTGAGTAAATTTAAAGTGTTGCTTAGTTCGGGCAGTATCTTTTGATAAGCGCTTAAGTCGCGGTGCAAACGTAATATCGTAGAGACTACAGTTTTGTCACTGTTTTTGTGAATGGCGTCCATCGCAGTGGATAAGGCCAGCACCAATTCTTGGCTGTGGCTTAATTTCTTTTGTTCTTGATGTAATGCATCTAATTCATTATCGCGTAATTGTAGGGTTTTAATTTCTTGTAATTGATAGGTTAAAAAGTCTATTTTACCGCGATCGCTTTCGCCTAAGGCCAATAGAGCTTGCCATGCATCGTAGCTTTCACGCCATGCTAGATAGCTGGTTTTGACTGCCGCTAATAAATCGGCGTGTTGAGCAAAACGGTCTAGAATATGGCGTTGTTCATCGCGCTTCAATAAAGCATAATGTTCATGTTGAGCGTGAATTTGAATCAATTCTTGCGCCAAAAGTCGTAATTGCTGTAAGGTTACGGCGCAACCATTGATATAATTCTTAGAGCGACCATCGGCTGTAATCACGCGGCGAATAATACAAGTGTTGTCATTTTCTAATTCATTGTCTTGTAACCAAAGTTGTGCATTTTTACAATGAGTAGTATCGAAGCTGGCGTTAATCTCACAACGCGTCGCCCCTGTTCGTATAAATTTGCTATCGGCTCTATGGCCCAAAGCAATATCTAAAGCATCGATGACAATCGATTTGCCTGCACCGGTATCGCCGGTAATCACCGTCATGCCTGTAGATAGATCTAAATCTAGGTTTTCGATGATGGCAAAATTTTCGATGTGAAGATGCTCTAACATTAGATGTTATTCCACTATATCCGTAGGTTTATGGGCCCAACCTAATTTACTGCGCAAGGTATCGAAATAACGATAATTTTTAGGATGGATCAAACGCAATTCTTCTTTTTTTCTTTGTAGGGTTAAAGTTTCGCCTATGGGTAATACAATGCGTTCATGGCCATCACAACTGACGCGCGCATTTTCTTCATTCTTGTCCGTTAAGATGATATTGATTTTCTGGTGGCTATCGATGACTATAGGTCTGCTCGATAAAGTGTGTGGGAACATAGGTACTAACACGATGGCATTTAAATAGGGTGATAATATAGGGCCGCCGCCGGATAAGGCATAAGCAGTAGAGCCTGTAGGTGTGGCGGTGATCAAACCATCGGCGCGTTG
>JAJXVQ010000123.1 GCA_021782065.1 Pseudomonadota bacterium | reverse complement strand
ACTCAAGGAGAATAATATTAATAACGCGATGCCCATGACTATATCGGGTGTGATAATAATTACAAACAACAAGCCTTGTAACATATTTTTACCGCGAAACTGATATCGATACAAACTGATCGCCGCCAAAGTCCCTATGAACAATGCCGTGGTCGTGGCTGATATTGCTAAATACAATGAATGCCACACTGCGATCCATAAATTGCTATCTTGTAAAACTTGCGCATACCAGTTTAAAGTAAAACCATGCCACAGCATAGAAAAGACCGCGTTATTAAAAGAATAGACGATCAACGTGCCTATAGGAATATACAAAAATAGATAAATCAGCGCTAAATAAAGACTTCTAAATGGCCGCTTCATAATTGATCCTCTTATTACTCTTGAACCAATAAATGAGCAACCCTATGGCCATAATCTCCGTCAGCAGCACACTGGTAGCAGCGCCGCGCGGCCAGTTATTGGCCATTAAGAATTGATCTTCAATCAAATTACCCAATAACAAAGCCTTAGCACCCCCTAATAGATCGGAGATAAAGAATAAGGTCATGGCGGGTAAAAAGACTAAAGTACAGCCGCCCACAATACCGGGTACGCTGAGCGGTATAATGACTTTGCGGAATATTGTTGTGTATTTTGCACCTAAGTCTTTAGCCGCTTCGATTAAAGAAATATCAAATCGTTCTAAATTCACATAAATAGGTAAGATCATAAAAGGCAATAAATTGTAAATTAATCCTATGCCCACCGCCGTATTGGTAAACAGCAATTGTAAGGGCTCATGAATGATACCCATGGACAATAATGCAGTATTCAACAAGCCTTTCGTTTTTAATATGCTCATCATGGCGTAGGTACGTACTATTGAGCTGGTCCAGAATGGCAATAGCAATAATAACAATGCCGTATTCTGTAATCTTTCCGGTAACCTAGAAATAATGTAAGCAAAAGGATAACCTAACAGAAGGCATGCTGCAGTGACCATAAAAGCGATGTAAAAAGATTTGATAAATATTTTAAAGAAAATAGGATTGAATAAATCCTCGTAATTTTGCAAGGTAAAATGCCACAAGGCGATGTGGTCTGGATCGTGCTGCAGGAAACTCATCACCACCATGACTAGAAAAGACAATAAGCCAAAAATGCACAGCCAAGTTGTAATCAGACCTACCGAAAAATATTGAAACTTATTTGTCATAAGGCAGTACCACCTCCCAACCTATGGGCCAATTGACCCATACAGATTCGCCTATGACGTAAGTGACATCTTCGCCATTGTCTTCGTCAAAGAACTCAGTAACGGATAATAATTTGCCATCGGGTAATTTAATGATTAAATCGACCGTGGTGCCTTTGTAAATGACTTCATTGACTACGGCAGGGAACATCATACTGATGTCGTCTATTTCAGAGCGATGGTAAACGCGCGTATCTTCTGGTCTTATGAGCAAATGAAGCTTATCACCGCTTTTAAATTGACCATCGTTTTCCAATTCATATTGAATGCCCTGTACAGTGATTTTTATGGTTTTATCATTAGCCTCATCGACCACCACATCAAAAATATTACTTTCACCTATAAAGGTTGCCACGGAAATATTTTTAGGCGTTTCGTAAATATCGCGCGGCGTGCCTTGCTGGACCACGTTTCCTTGTTGCATCACCACGATGCTGTCCGACATAGATAAAGCTTCTTCTTGATCGTGCGTCACAAAAACGAAAGCAATACCTAGCTTACGTTGCAATTGTTTTAATTCAATTTGCATATTTTTGCGTAAACGATAATCCAAAGAGCTCAAGGGTTCATCGAGTAACAATACGATAGGCTCTTTGACCACAGCTCTGGCTATAGCCACACGTTGTTGTTGGCCGCCGCTTAATTCGCTTGGTTTACGCTGTTCATAACCAGACAAGCGCACCATACGCAACATTTCGGTGACGCGTCGTTCTATTTCCGCTTCTGTTACCCCATCGCAACGTAAGCCAAAGGCCACATTGTCGAAAACGGTCATATGGGGAAATAAGGCATAGCTTTGAAACACGGTGTTGACATGCCGTTCTTGGGGCGACATGTCTTTGGCGTCTTTACCATTGATTAAAATTTGACCTGCAGTAGGTTTCTCTAAACCCGCCAACAAGCGCAATAGAGTCGTCTTACCGCAGCCCGAAGGACCCAGTAAGGTTAAAAATTCACCATCTTTAACATTGAGGTTAATATTTTGTAAGATCTGTTGTCCGCCATACGATTTAAAAATACCGCGGATCTCAATAATGTTCTTTTCAGCCATGGCTCACCCTTATAAAATGTAAAAAAGAATGATTTCATGCATTAGAACGCCGATCTTGGGCCATAGCCGAGGATTTTACAGCGAAACAAGACCCCTTTTGCGCTCAATCCATCGGGATTAAACCAAAAGGAACGCTTATGGCGCTCATGCAGTCCATGCAAAATACGGCATTTTGCGGTCTAGGTCAATAGTTTTGGGGAAATTTTTTGCTATAATCGCGTCATTGAAACTAATCACAGGAGTTACCATGGGTAAACGTATTATTTTGTTTTTATTGACCAACTTGGCCGTCATCGTGGTGGCTTCATTCTTTTTAAACTTATTTGGGGTAACGCCTTATTTAACGCAAAAGGGCTTGAATTATCAGTCTTTATTCATTTTTGCGCTTATCTTTGGCTTTGCGGGAGCGATTATTTCGTTACTCTTGTCCAAAACCATCGCTATTTACGGTTATGGGGTCAAACGCATCCAAAGCCCTAGCAATAACTATGAAAGAGTGTTATTTACCACTGTGCAAAATTTAGCACAAAGAGCCGGGATCGGCATGCCTGAGATTGGGATTTACGATAGCCCCGAGCCCAATGCTTTTGCTACGGGCTGGAACAGGAATAAATCCTTAGTAGCAGTATCCACGGGTTTGTTGCAAAACATGAATCAACAAGAATTAGATGGCGTCTTGGGTCATGAAATTTCTCATATTGCCAATGGCGATATGGTGACAATGACGCTGTTGCAAGGCGTGTTGAATACTTTTGTGATCTTCTTTGCGCGCATCGTCGCTTTTGCCATTGCCCAAGTGTTACAAAAAGACGAAGAAGGCGGCGGCATCAGCATGATGGCTTATTGGCTCATCAGTATGGTGTTTGAGATCGTATTTGGTATTTTGGCAAGCTTAGTGGTGTTGGCATTCTCCCGTAGACGCGAATTCAGAGCCGATGCAGGTTCAGCGCGTTTAGTGAATAAAGCCAGCATGATAGCGGCCTTGCAAAGGTTGCAACAGTTAACCGCCAAAACACCAGAAGACAATCGCGTGCCGTCGATGGCGGCGTTTAAGATTTCTCATCAAAGCCGTTTTGGAAAGTGGTTTGCAAGTCATCCGCCGTTAGAAGCGCGGATTGAAGCGTTGGAGAAGATGAACTAGGAAGCTAAGTTTTTGATGTATTCGTATCTGTGAGACAAGTTCTTATAGCAAAGAGTTTCCCGTACCATCATTGCTGTAAAGGTTAAACAATTCGTTGATAGAATAGTAGGAGGGTCACAACGAACTCCAAAATTTCACGGTACTGTTGTTACACGCGGAAGCCCGTCATTGCGAGCCAGCGAAAACACAAAATTATAAAGAAGTCTATGTGTGTGAATATCTTTTTGATA
>JAJXVQ010000122.1 GCA_021782065.1 Pseudomonadota bacterium | reverse complement strand
GTTTTTGCCAACGCCAGAGCCCCAGCCACGACCAACACGGATCTTAACTTTGTGTGAACCTTCTGCGGGTTTTAATGTATTTAAATGCATGCTGTGTTACTCCTGGACTTCCAACAAATAAGAGACTTTGTTTATCATGCCACGAATGGATGGAGTATCATCCACTTCAACGGTATGACCTATACGACGCAGACCTAAACCAATGACACAGGCTTTATGATTTGCCAAGCGGCCTATGGTACTTTTCTTTAAAGTTACTTTAACAGTTTTAGACTTGTTCATGTTCAGCCTCTCTCCATATTTCTTGTATTGATTTACCGCGCTTTGCCGCTATCCAATCTGGAGAATGGATGGAGGTAAGGGCTTTCAAGGTTGCTCTAACGACGTTGATAGGATTACTCGATCCCGACACCACTTTCGCCAAAACATTTTTAACACCAATAACGTTGAACACAGACCGCATTGCGCTACCGGCAATAATACCCGTACCTTCAGAGGCAGGTTTCATGAATACCATACTGGAACCATGTTTCGCCTTGACTTCGTGGAATAAAGTATCGTTATTCAATTCTATAGTGATCATGTTACGTTTAGCAGCTTCTGTTGCCTTTTGTATGGCCGCAGGCACTTCGCGTGACTTACCTATACCTATACCGACACGTCTATGACCATCGCCCACCACCACTAAAGCGGAAAACCCAAAGATCCGTCCACCTTTGACCACTTTAGCAACACGGCGTACATGCACCAATTCTTCAATATAACCATCTGATTTAACATCTACTACAGCACTCATGATACTACCCCTAAAAATCTAAGCCAGCTTCACGTGCAGCATCGGCTAACGCCTTAACACGGCCGTGGTATTTATACCCAGAACGATCAAAAGCAACTTGTTTGATATTTTTTTCTAACAAACGCTGTGCTAAAGCTTGCCCCACCTTTTGCGCGGCACTGATGTTCGACGTTTTTGCATCTACCTCAGTTCGAATTGCGTTTTCTAAAGTCGAAGCGCTCGCCACAACTTTCGTTTGACGCGTTGCAGGTTCATACTGCAAAGCTTGGCCATATATGTGTTGATTGCTACGAAAAACGACCAAGCGAATGAGCGCACACTCTTTACTTTGCAACGCTCTGATGTGATTCTTACTACGGCGAGCGCGCCTTTTTCTATTTTCTTCAAAAGCCATAACTCTAATTCCTATTTTTTCTTCGTTTCTTTGAGGATAATCTTCTCATCTGAGTAACGAACACCCTTACCTTTATAAGGTTCAGGTGGACGAAAAGCACGTATATTTGCCGCCACTTGCCCCACCAATTGCTTATCTATGCCCTTTACCACAATTTCAGTTTGTGAAGGCACTTCAAAGCTAATACCCTGAGGCACTTTATACGTTACTGGATGCGAAAAGCCCAGAGACAAACTCAATGTATCTCCTTGCAATTGAGCTCTATAGCCCACACCCACCAATAATAGTTTTCTTTCGTATCCTTTGCTAACACCAATAATGAGGTTATTCAACAAAGCACGGGTAGTTCCAGCCAATACACGTAAATTGGGAGCATTCCCCAATGCCTTCACCTGTATATTTCCTTCTTCTAAGAACACATCTATACCTTTAGGTAAAGCATGATGCAGCTGGCCTTTTTCTCCTTTGACATTAACAACACCTTGGGCGATAGCAACATCGACCCCTTTTTGGATTTCAAGCGGCCTTCTGGCCATTCTAGATAGCATCATTGTTAATTTCTCCTACCAGACCAAGCACAAGACTTCGCCGCCTACGCGTAATTCACGCGCTTTTTTGTCGCTCATTACCCCTTTAGAGGTGGAAACGACGACGACACCTAGGCCACCTAAAGATTGCGGCATATCCTCATAACCCCTGTATATGCGCAACCCAGGACGACTGACGCGCTTAACACGCTCAATGACTGGTTTATTCTGATAATATTTTAAGTCGAGAATTAAGGTGGGTTTTTCATCCCCTTCAACTCGATAAGCCAACAAATAGCCTTCTTCGATCAAAACCTTCGCCACAGCGACTTTCAACTTAGATGAAGGCAATGCCACTTGGCTATGTTTAGCCTGTAAAGCATTACGTATACGTGTCAACATGTCCGCAAGCGGATCTTGCATACTCATATGACTTGCTCCTGTTTTATAAATAACCGAAGTAGTATCATTATTTAAACGATTTCTACTAACTCTTTATACACTCACAGCAGTTGGTTTTTAGGGTAGAAGACTAACTCTAGCGCACCAGTCATGTAGAGTACTACATGACTGGTGCGCTATGGGCGAAGACAACACCCCCTAAAAATCAAATGCGAAGAGCATCCTACCAACTGGCTTTGCGTAACCCCGGAATCCAACCTAACATGGCGAATTCGCGGACTTTACTCTTACACATGCCAAACTTACGATACACACCACGTGCACGACCTGTTACTTGGCAACGTCTGCGGCCACGGATTACGTGGGCGTTGCGCGGTATGCGCTGTAATTTTTCTTGCAATTGCTCGACTTGCTCATAAACCGTGTCAAAATTGGCACTAGGATCAGCAGCTTCAATATACAACTTGCGTAATTTTTCTTTAATATCTAAAATCTTTGCCCTATGGCGTTCTGCCAACTTGCTGCGTTTTTTTTCACGCTCAACGCTCGATGTTTTAGCCATTAATTTACTCTCTCCAAATCTTTAAACGGAAATTGAAACGCCGCCAGTAACGCAGCACCTTCTGCATTCGTAGTTGCGGTGGTTACAATGGTGATATCCATGCCACGAATGGCATCGATCTTATCATAGTTAACCTCTGGAAACACGATTTGTTCGGTAATTCCTAGATTATAATTGCCGCGACCATCAAATGAGCGCACACTAAAACCACGAAAATCACGGATCCGTGGAATAGCAATGTGTATCAAACGATGTAAAAATTCATACATCCGCTCACCACGTAAGGTTACCTTGCAACCTATGGGCCATCCCTCACGGATTTTAAAGCCAGCAACAGACTTACGTGCATTGGTTTTAACGGCTTTTTGCCCACTAATGGCGGCTAAATTTTCCACAGCAAAATCCAATATTTTCTTATCGGCTGCAGCTTCACCTACCCCCATATTGATGACGACTTTAGTGACCTTAGGTACTTGCATCACATTGCCATAAGCAAATTTGTCCTTTAATTGCTTTACAACAGTGGACTGATAATATTCTTGTAAATATGCTGTCATGTTTCTATGATCCTGTCTTCTCAGTGATATCAACCACTTCATTACTCTTTTTGTAGTATCTAACCTTTTTGCCATCTTCCAGCAGACGTATCCCTACACGTGAAGGCGCTTTTGCTACTGGGTCCCAGAGCATTAAATTAGACAAATCTATAGGAGCTTCCTGTTGGATGCGACCCCCTTCTATCCCCTGCTGGGGATTACCGCGTTTATGCTTAGTGACCATATTGATCCCTTTCACATAGGCACGCTTTTTAGCCAGTTCAATTTTAGTGACCTTTCCACGTTGCCCCTTATCTCGACCCGCTATTATGTAGACCTCATCACCTTTTTTTATTCTATTCATAGAAGCACTCCTCAACTATAAAACTTCTGGTGCCAATGAAATAATTTTCATGAATGCCCCGCGCAATTCCCGTGTCACCGGGCCAAAAATACGTGTAG
>JAJXVQ010000121.1 GCA_021782065.1 Pseudomonadota bacterium | reverse complement strand
ACAAAATCATTGTCCTTTTAGCCATTGGCTTTGCTTGGGCTCACAAAACAGGTGAATGGCGCGCTCAACTCAAACCTATCCCTCTTAAGCGTTTCAACAACCAATTCCGTCCTCAAAACTCTTTTTTCGCTATGGGTTAGATTTTATTCGCGACATCTTCACCCAAACTAAGCAAAAAATCACCCAAATCTGCTCTCTCTTTGCACTTCTTACCCCTAAAACTGGAGATTTATTGTGCTAATTCAATCTTTTGTCCAGTACAGAGCCGATAAACCCAATGGTTACAGCACTTAATACTACCTTAATAATTCACCCCCATTTATTTGCTATAATGTAAAAAATTCAAACATTTTAAACAGATTTTATGGCAGCAACAAAATACTTCACTTTTGTGAGCCCCCAGGAGCCGGATCGTAGCAGTAATTATTCGGTTATGAGAGCGCGTTTTTCTTCATACACTAATATAGCGGACCATGAATTTTCTACCTTGCCCGGAAAAAAACAGGAGCGCTCTGCGGATCTCCAGGAAGCTATTCACAAAAATAAAGGACACACTCTGGAATCTATTGACGAGCCCTTGTCTTATGTAGAGAAAGCTCAAGCCACCAAGCTAATTGCGGACTTCCTATCCGATAAAGGTATTCAAGTAAACGTAACTATTATAGGGCCAAATGTGCCGGGGGATGTTATTAAAGAATGCTATCTCCTCTTCGATGCTATTTTGAAAAAAGAGCTAGCTACGCGTCAAATCTCGTATTTCGAACTATTGGCGAATACTCATAACCCACTATCCGCTGCTAACAGCGCCATTATCCAAGAAGGTCTTCTTCGCGCAAAAAATTCTCTCAACGCTGCTGAGAAAACGTTACAAAACTGGCTGAACTCTAAGAAGGTCTTTAAGACGTTATTAATAACCAAAGCCATTGGTGATGGAGATTGCCTCTATCACAGTACAGCAGCCAATATCCTCTATACTGTTTTAGATGGAAATCAAAATGAGCAACATATTCAGCCATTGAAAGAGCGTTTATTGCCTATCATTGCCTCTCAAGCCCTCCGACAGGGTATCCATATTCCCCGACACGGCTCCTTGAAAGAGGCCTTTGTTTTTCTTATCGATTCATATTCTTTATATTCCAATGTAAGCGAGCATTCATCTCTACTTGACAAGATTGGCAGATGTAATTTTGCCGCTCTTTCAACACAAATATTTGCCCCCGCGCTTCGACAATTGGTTTTTGATGTGAGTAAAGATTCTGGTACCGCAAAGAGCATCAAATCGGTGCTCGTGAGAGTGATGCATCAAGATTTTATTGCTTTTGGCCTACACCGACAACAACACCCTAATGTGCCGAGTACTGAGCTCTACCGTAGTTTTCAAGGATCGGAATTGGATGATATTGCTAAAGGGAAGCGAGAAACTTTACTGCAGTACTGGTTACCATTCTTACCTGAACCAAAAGATATGGATAATGCTGATGCTCGGGATCAGGCTTACGGTAATTTCGTTCAATCTGCACAATGGAATGATTTTTACGATGCATACATTCATATCCACCAAAGTTCTAAGATAAATGCTGGTTCCGTGCAGCAAGCAGCGCTGTCTATTGCCTTAGGTATAGATTTTCAGGTGATTGACCAGCATACAGGGGAGGCCAGCGCTAGTTTACAGCCGTATATTCAGGCTGGAGAATTCACTGTGCCCGCTCATAGTACGCTCATCTACATTCGCAAAGGAGCGGGTCATTTTGAAGCCTATATAGGCAAGTATAATCAACCACCTTCAGAAATTGCGGTGGCTCTGAGCCAGCAATTCTCTACTACACACAGTGGGGATGATATTCCATTCCGCAATCAGAAGCCAAATACGCAAGCATCTGCTTCATTTCTGAATCTAAGTCCACTGTCGAGCGCAGGTTCATCGCATAGCGTAGGTTCGCCTACTCTTCAACCTGCTTCTCCATCTCAATCAGCAAGCCAGCCGAAACCACGCTTATCGCCTAGAATAGAGGAGGGAGGTCCAATACCAACACCAGCGTGGAGTTCGACGCCAGTTCCAAATTCGACATTAAACCCAATAGGGTTATCAGCGTCGCCAGATCATTTATCAGCGACAGTATCTTCCAATTTCCATGTATCGCCAGTGTCCAGCCTACGCGCGTCGCCCAGTTTAAGCGCATTGCCAGGTTCAGATCCACGCCCGGCACTACCGGCAAGGACACTAGCTGCAACGCCAGCTAGACCACCATTGCCGCCGACGGTGAATGCTCCATCAGTCGGAGCGCATGTGTCGCCAGTGCTGGCTCCAGCGGATGATATTTTTTCTCCTCAGCAAGATAGATTTAATTCACCGCTGACTATTGAAAATAGTGTAGTGACAGCGCAGGCTTTAAACAGCGTATTTAAAGAACTAAGTAGATTAGAAGGTTGTGATTATACCTATAAAGAAATGTCGCAAGAGCAAGGCAGTAGGTTAATAGGTGTCTTAGCATCTATAGATTCAGAAGAAAATGAAGAATATTCTTATACAGCAGAGTTATCTGCGGGCGTAGAGGGCGGTGCTGAAGTGGCGATTTATGGCTCTCGCGCGGCTACAGATGGATTGACGGTAGTATTGGAAGGTTTTGCGGCTGCAGCCGGGTACACCTGCCCTGTAGTCTCTATAGGCGGAAGAGAAGCAAAAGATCGGGGAGCAGCCTATAGCTTATTAGAGAAGATCATTCAAGAGAAAAAAGTTATTCCTATTTTGGAAAATAGGAGTGTATTAGAATCTTTCCAGTTTATTGCTCTGCAGGAAAAAAAGCCTGTTGGAGAGAAAGATTCGTTGTCACAAACGTATGCCAATTTGATCTTGAGCAATCCCAATTTGGTGAGTGAGCTAAGAGCGGATTTAGAAAAATGGAAAGAAAAAGAAGGTACGCAAAGCCATGGCGCTGTTACTGCAAAGGGTAGCTGGGAAGAATATTTTCTAAAGTTAATATCGCCGCCACAGTATCTGCGACCAAATAGCGCTACGTTGCCGTCATTTTGGTCAGTGCCAGCATCAGCCTCTAGGAATGGAATACACCCAGGAAGAGACATATCCATCTTCGCCGCTGGCGCAGGAAGAAAAGAAAAGGAAAAAGGAAAGACGAACGAGCGAGCGCTCACGCCAACATAAATCGCCACTGAAATACGAAAAATATTTTTAAAAAGGCTAAAAAACACTTGAATTTTTATGCCAATGGGGGATAATGACGATGTGTGCTAAGTGCTTGTTTTAAATTTTTTTAAAGTGGGTGTAAGAGCACATTACGGTGGGTGTCTATTGTAGGAAATAGACGCAGCAAACCGGGTGACTAGACCCGGCAAGCTGCTAACTCAAACATCTCTTAACGATTCGGAGACGTTCAAGCTATGCACATATTATCGCATTCTCTTGCATTCGCACAACAGGAATATCGCATTCCTAGCTATGTTCCCAAACACTTTGACCGTATAGTAGACGAATATACGGAGCTCTCAGCATTCCCGGTCGGATTATGGTGTGAAACACCCCTAGATGCGGCCTGGGTATTGAGGAAGACCTAGTGGCTGTTTCGTTTTTGCCTGTTACGCTCGCTTTAGCGTAAACGGCTCAAATGGCAACGGCCACTATTTAGGCTCTGTCTTCGCCAGATCCGGAGCGCGTGTAGCTGTGCGCTCTT
>JAJXVQ010000120.1 GCA_021782065.1 Pseudomonadota bacterium | reverse complement strand
TTTGGTAAAAAGCCATCGTGGCCGGCTTGTAGCAAGCCTTTAGCCGGGGAAATCACCCAACTGATCATGCCACCTATGCTGCCGACTAAAATCATCACACCGACTACGGGCAATAAGAATTGCGCATGATACACCGCCAAGAAATTATCAAAAGCTTCAATGACGCCATTGACTATGTTGATATTAGACTGCGGTAAAATCATGGCAATCGTTAACGCGCCAAAAGCCATGGTAATGAGCACGAAAGGCACGGCCATGGCGAGCGCTTTCGCATAGTCTTCGCCTGGCTTTCTTAAATGATTGATGTGCACACCAGCTAACTCAATCCCTAGGAAGCCAGCAATAATGGCGGTTAAGGATGAAAACGCACCGTGTTGTTGTCCTATGGGAAAAAAAGCATGCAGAGATAATTCTACTTGCGTAGGGCGATTGGTTAATAACCACCATACGCCAGCCAATAAAATCAAGGCTAAAGGTATCACCATGCCCAATAAGGCCATCCAAGATGCAGCGCGAGTTGATAAACGTATGCCGCATAAATTGAGTAAAGTTAAACCCCAAAAGGTAACCAGTATAAGCGTTAAAATAAACCAATTATGCGTTGCCAATGCGGGATTAATAAAATAAGTGGCGGTACCTGCTAGAAAAGAGAGGATGGTTGGAAACCACACCATGGTGTTGATCCATTGTAACCAAATAGCAAGAAACCCCGTTCTCGCACCAAAAGCACTTCTTACCCATTCGTAAATACCAGTACCTACGCGACTAGCGGCTAATTCTGCCGATACCAAAGCGATGGGTAATAAAAAGGTAACCGCAGCCAAACAATAATACATCACCAACGAGCTGCCGAATAAAGCGGTTGTGGGTAGATTACGGATACTGTCTACAGCACCAGCGATAAATAAGACCAACGTAAAACGAGAAATATAAGTTTTGTCTATTTGCATAGGGTAGTATCCGTAATTATAGTTTAAAATGCTTTTTGTAAAGCTTGAGTAATATCCGCTTGTAAGTCTTCTATGGCTTCAATGCCTACTGATAAGCGCACTAGAGTATCGTCTATGCCCAGTGCGGCGCGCCGTTCTGGCGGCAAAGAGGCGTGGGTCATGAGGGCAGGGTGACACACTAGACTTTCCACACCGCCCAGGCTTTCAGCCAAAGTGAACACGCGCAATTGTTCTAAGAACAGCTTGGTTTCAGCTAATCCTCCTTGCAGACGCAGGCTGATCATGCCACCAAACTGGCGCATTTGCTTTTTGGCCAAGGCATGTTGCGGATGTGAGGCAAGGCCGGGGTAGATGACTTCTTTAATATGAGATTGGGTTGTTAACCATTGCGCCAAGGCTAGAGCATTATTGCAATGGCGCTCCATGCGCAAAGCCAAAGTTTTAATACCGCGTAAGGCCAGAAAAGCATCGAAGGGGCCAGCAATAGCGCCTACGGAATTTTGTATAAAGCCCATTTGTTCCACTAAGGCGGGATTATGACCTACAACCGCTATACCACCCACCATATCGCAATGGCCATTTAAATATTTAGTGGCGGAATGCACGACGATATCGGCACCCAAAAGCAAAGGCTGCTGCAAATAAGGCGTGGCGAAGGTATTATCGACTACTGTCATTAAGCCCAATGCTTTAGCCTCTGCTAATAAAACCTTTAAATCGGCTAATTTGAGTAGGGGATTGGTAGGGGTTTCCAGCCATAATAATTTGGTTTTTGGTGTTACATGCTGTTTTAGATCAGCCTCAGGTAGGCTAAAATCGACATAGCTAAAGGACAATGCCGCGCTGCGTGTGCGCACACGGTTAAATAAACGCACCGTGCCACCGTAAAGATCGTCGCTGGCAATGACATGATCGCCGCTATCCAATAATTCCAATATAGAAGAGATGGCCGCCATACCTGAAGCAAAAGCAAAGCCTGCGGCACCTTCTTCTAGATCAGCCACACAGCGTTCATAAGCAAAGCGGGTTGGATTTTGCGTACGCGAGTATTCATAGCCTAAGTGTTGCCCCGGGCTTTTTTGGGCGTAGGTAGAGGTGGCATAAATAGGGGGCATAATCGCGCCCGTACTGGGATCCGGCGACTGGCCAGCATGGATAACACGGGTATCAAAGGCTTTTTTAGTCATATTAAATTCCACTGCGACGATGAAATTCGAGTCTAACATTTCATTTAAGGCATTACAATGCATAAATTATCACAGAAAATGGTTTAACTTTTAGTTAAATTGTTATAACTAGCCATATAATTTAGTTTTTTCATCTAAATGCTTGACAACAGATTGAAAAAGCAGATAAAAATAACACTGTGACTAATGGCAACACAGCTGAGTAAACCTGCGTGCTTATTTTAGCGGGAGGATCACGTGTTTAACGACAACTTTTATAGGGATTTAACAATCATGATTAAACGTGTAACTTTATTGGCTTTACTCGGTGTTTCAGCTTCTAGTATAGCTCTAGCCGATACCTACAACCCTCCAGCACCTGCCCAACCGTGTAATTTAATGTGCACAGAAGCCATACCAGGTGGTTTTTATGTAGGCGTTACGGGTATTTATGCTCAGCCTAGTACAAGTGGCATAGGACAAGTCCTAAATAGTTTCCAATATCAGCAAGCAGATGGTCAGCTTTTATCTCAAACTAAGCCCGTGGAACCTTCCAATTACGGCGGAATTGGGGCTAAGGCGGGTTATGATTTTGCGTCTAGTGCTAATAGCTTAGAATTTGACTATTTGCACTTCAATAGCAGCACATCCGTGGGATTTGATTCAGCAGGTCTATATTCTATAGGCGGTATTATATCTCCCAATATAATTTTTCCGGATCCGAGTAGTGTGGGGGCAGCAGGCAATGAAAAGCTTGCTTATAATCTTAATCAATACGATTTATGGTTAGCACATACCTTTGGTTCTTCAGTATCTGATTTTATTTTTAAACCCGCCATAGGTATACGTTATGCCAGTATAAGCAGAAATGATACGGCTACTTCCCTAAGCTATAATACAGTCATAGGTGGCGGGCAACAAAGTTCTGATTTTCAAGGCTTAGGGCCAGAAATGGGCTTTGATGCACACTATAAGCTAGGGTATGGCTTTGGTGTGATTGGCCATTTTGATGATGCTGTTCTGGCTAGCCGGATTAGTGATTCTGGGGAGAATATTTCCATTCCTTCTTTTGGACTTAATTCCGTACTTAAATTGAAAGATAGTAATCGAGTCAGTAATGTTGTTACTGCAAGATTGGGCGCAGATTATCAGTATGTATTTACCAATGGTAGTAGCCTTGGATTAGAGGGTGGTTATCAGGCAATGCAATATTCGAATGCCTTTGATATTGTCCAAGGGGATCTGAACATAACAGGTCCGTATGAACAACACATCACAGGTGTTAGCAGTGAGGACTTTTCACTTAGAGGGCCGTACTTGACGCTGACATATCACGTGTAATTTCTATTCCAGTTAGTTAATAAACCACACATGAGGGCCAAGCTTTAGAGCTTGGCCCTTTTTACGAAAGAATAGTACAATTTTTAGTTAAATTGTTAGAATGAATGTTAAAATTCACTTTTTTCATCTAAATGCTTGACAACATATTGAAAAACCAGGTAAAAATAACACTGGATTAATGGCAACACAGTTGAGTAAACCTGCGTGCTTATTTTAGCGGATCGGGATAGCACACGT
>JAJXVQ010000119.1 GCA_021782065.1 Pseudomonadota bacterium | reverse complement strand
ATATTGAGCGTGGACGCATTGACGTAAGCTTAAAATTACAATGGTCCATAGATAAAACAGGCACTTTACAGTGCGATGAAGCGCGCCTAGATGCTTTATTGACCGCAGTAGAACGTATTGAAACGCTATCTCCTTTTTCACACAGCGCGCCTTCTTTAGATTGTTTGTTGATGTATCCGGGCATTATTAGCGAAGTGGAAATCGATGTAACTCAGATCGAAACCGTCGCTGTAGCGGCCTTAGAACAAAGCATAAAGCTTTTAAATGACAGCCGTCAAAGAGAGGGCGAGGCCTTAAAACAAGCGATTGTTGAACGTTTGCACAAGGTAGAAGTATTGGCCAAGGAAGTAGGTTCACGCCAACCAGAATTGTTGCAACGCCAGCAAGCAAAGTTGCTGGAGCGGTTGAAACAGAGCCCAGTACAGGGCGATGCGCAGCGTTTAGAGCAAGAATTGGTATTTTGGGCGCAAAAGATTGATAATAGCGAAGAAGTCGATCGGCTATTAACGCATGTGGCCGAAGTGCGCCATCTGTTACAACAAATAGGCAGCGTGGGTAAGACTTTAGACTTTATGATGCAAGAGCTTAATCGCGAGGCCAATACTATGGCGTCAAAGTCCTTAGACAGTCAGGTTTCTAAGGCGACGGTTGATTTAAAAGTGCTCATAGAACAAATGCGCGAACAAGTCCAAAATATTGAGTAAGTGGTGATGACACAACAAGGAACTTTATACATTATTTCTGCCCCATCGGGAGCTGGTAAAACTAGCTTAGTCAATGCTTTGTTGCCGCAACTCAGCAATGCAAGCGTGTCTATTTCTTACACAACCCGGCCTGCGCGCGCAGGTGAAGTTCATGGCGTCAATTATTTTTTTGTGGACGAAGCTACATTTGCACAAATGGTGGCCAATAACAGTTTTATGGAATATGCCACGGTCTTTGGTTACCATTATGGTACTTCTCACGATTGGGTGGCGCAGGTTTTAGCGCAAGGTACCGATGTTATTTTGGAAATTGACTGGCAGGGAGCTAGGCAATGCCGTATGTTTCATCCCGATAGCGTATTGATTTTTATACTGCCGCCTTCAAAAGCCGTCTTACAGCAACGATTAGAAGCGCGGCGCTTAGATAGCCCCGAAGTCATCCAACGACGCATGAGCGAGGCCGCCAAAGAAATGTCACACAGTCATGAATATGACTATATTATAATCAATGATGATTTTTCCTGCGCCTTAGCGGAGCTACAAGCCATTTTTACGGCCAATAGTTTAAAAACACAGCACCAACTTGCCAGAAATAGAGACATTTTGGATAAAATCCTGTTATAATAGGAGAATCATTCGCCTATGACTAAAGTTAAGAGGAATTAAATATGGCCCGCGTTACTGTAGAAGATTGTTTAAAACACACCGATAATCGTTTTAGTTTGGTTTTATTAGCAGCAAGACGTGCTCGCCAATTAACGATGACAGCTATGCAGCCTTTGGTTGAAGCGGAAAATGATAAAAACACCGTAGTGGCTTTGCGTGAAGTGGCCGTAGGTGAAGTTAGCTTCGATAAATTAGACGAGTGGGATAAATTATATCAACCTATCCCCATGTCCCAGCAAATGGCACAAAACCACCCATTACCCTTGGACGATGATACGCTCTAAAAAGCTTATGTAAAAAGGGAGATAAGATGGTGGATGATTATTTTGCGCCTCTGGCTAAAATTTTATCTGCACATTATTCTCCTGCCGCCATAGAATCCATCCGTAAAGCATATCTTCTAGCCCGTGAAGCCCATGAAGGGCAGAGCCGTTTTAGTGGCGAACCTTATATTACCCATCCCGTCGCCGTTGCAGGTATTCTGGCACAAATGCATTTGGATGCCCCCACGTTACAAGCCGCTTTATTACACGATGTCATCGAAGACACCAAAGTCAGCAAGCAAACGATCGCAGAGCAGTTTGGCCAGGATGTGGCGGAATTAGTCGATGGCGTCAGTAAATTAACGCAAATCAAATTTGAAAACAAAGCAGAAGCTCAAGCTGAAAATTTTCGTAAAATGGTTTTGGCGATGGCTAAAGATATACGTGTGGTGATCATCAAATTAGCCGATAGACTACACAATATGCGCACCTTAGGCGTATTGCCGGAAGCTAAACGCAAGCGCATTGCTTTAGAAACGCTAGAAATCTACGCACCTATAGCCAATCGTTTAGGGATGCATAGTTTTCGCATTGAATTTGAAGAACTGGGCTTCGCTGCGCGTTATCCGTTGCGTTATAAGGTGTTAAAAAAGTCGGTCACCAAAGCGCGCGGTAATCGTAAGGAAATCTTGGCTGAAATTGAAGCCACATTGCAAAAAGCCTTACGTAATACGGGTATTGCTGCCATTAAAATATTAGGTCGCGAAAAGCATCTGTATAGTATTTATAAAAAAATGGTGAATAAACACATTGCTTTTTCCGAAATCATGGATAGGTATGCTTTTCGTATCATTGTCAGCTCTGTAGACAGTTGTTATCGTGTTTTAGGATCGATGCACACTTCATTTAAACCGGTACCAGAGCGCTTTAAAGATTATATTGCTATTCCCAAAGCCAATGGCTATCAATCTTTGCATACCGTTCTGTTTGGCCCTTATGGCGTGCCGATTGAAATTCAAATTCGTACCGACGACATGGACGCAATGGCGGAAAGTGGTATTGCCGCACACTGGCTATATAAAAGTTCTACCAAAAGCAAAAATCGCGCTCATTTACGCGCCCAAGCATGGCTGCAAGGTTTGGTGGACATGCAAAAAGGAGGCGATAGTTCCTTAGAATTTATTGAAAACGTTAAGATCGATTTATTTCCCGATGAAGTGTATGTGTTCACGCCTAAGGGGAACATTTTAGAACTACCGCGTGGCGCTTGCCCGGTTGATTTTGCTTATGCCATTCACACCGATATAGGCAATGCCTGTGTGGCTGCTAAAATTAATCGTCGTTTATCGCCTTTGAGCAGCCAACTATTAAGCGGGCAAACAGTAGAAATTGTCACAGCACCTGAGGCCAGACCTAATCCTGCTTGGTTAAATTTTGTGGTGACGGCCAAGGCGCGCAGTGAAATTAGACAATCAGTGCAAAAACAAAAATTAGGTGAATCGATTGAGTTGGGACGACGTTTGTTAGAGCGGGCGTTGAGTACTTTATCATTACGCTTAGAAGATATTTCACCCGAAAATCTACAACATGTATTGCGAGAATCAAAATTTAAAAATTTAGATCAATTATTAGAGTCTATGGGTTTGGGGAGTCAGATCCCCTTAGCTGTAGCACGGCGTTTGGCTTTTGCTGTTAAAGATGAAGCGCTAGAAGAAGAGAAAGAAAAACAAAAAGCAACGCGCCTACTCGCTAAACAACCCTTGATTATCAAAGGCAGTGAAGGGTTGGTGGTTACTTTTGCGGATTGCTGTAGACCTATTCCGGGGGACGTCATCGTTGGTATTTTATCTGCAGGCCACGGTATGGTAATTCATCGCGAGCAATGTAAAGAGGTTGAGCATTTACACGGTACGCCTACCTGTATTTATTTGAGTTGGCAAGACGAAACGCCGGGTGAATTTTATACCGAGATAGTGGCCGATGTGTACAATAAACGCGGTGTTTTAGCAGAATTGGCAGCGACTATTTCGCATTCTTCGGCAGATATTGAAGATGTGCATGTGAAAGATA
>JAJXVQ010000118.1 GCA_021782065.1 Pseudomonadota bacterium | reverse complement strand
GCGGGCTAACACTTGCTGTACCTAGAGCCAATGACAACGAATGCGGTACGTCTTTAGGATTAAAACCAAAATGCGCTAAGTATTGCGTTGCATAGGAGATACCAATGGCATTCAATAAGCGTATGGATACCAAATTGCGCGAATGGGTTAAAGCCACACGTAAACGGGTAGGGCCAAAGAATTTACGCTCATCGTTTTGTGGACGCCACATACCATCGGGTAAGGATGAATCATAGAGTACAAAGGGCGCATCGTTGATAACTGAAGCCAAAGTAAAACCTTTGTCTAATGCCGCAGTATAAATGAAAGGTTTAAAACTAGAACCGGGTTGTAGTGCTGCTTGTGACACGCGGTTAAAACTACTCTGCATATAGTTAAATCCACCCACTAGAGCACGCACAGCGCCATTTTGTGGTGATAATGCAATGAGAGCACCTTGTACTTCCGGAATTTGTGCCAAACGCCAGCTGTTGTCTGCTGTAGGTAAAATATCGACGATATCGCCGGCTGCGACAATGTCACTTGTGCTTTTAGGCGATGGGCCTACGCCACCATCACTACCTGCACGTCGTGCCCACGATAACCCTGGCCATTCTAGGCGTATGATGCGTTTATCGCTGGTAAAGACTTCCGCATAATCGTTGCCTACGCTAAAGACTACGGCAGGGGTTAGAGGCGAATAAACAGGTTGTTTTCTGAGTGTGGCTAGCCAAATGCTGTGACCTGGATTGTCATAGGCTAAGTGGCGACGTGGGCCGCGATAACCATGGCGTTGGTCGTAATTCAGTAATTCTGTTTGTAAAGACACCTCGGCTTGTTGTTGTAATTTACATTGTATCGTGGTGTAAACAAGCATGCCGGAAGTATAAGCATCTTCACCAAATTGGCCGATAATGCCATTGCGGATCATTTCGCCTACATAAGGAGCGGGGCATTCGATCAAAGAGCCATGCATGGTGGCTGTTTCTGGTTCGGCGATAGCCTGTTGATATTGTTTTTGTGAAATATAACCGTGATCCAACATACGCGATAAAACGTGGTTGCGGCGATCTAAAGCAGCGGCAGTGTCGGCTAGAGGATTAAGCGACGAGGGCGCCTTAGGAATGCCAGCTATCATGGCTATTTGTGCCAGAGTCAGTTGATTGAGGCGTTTGCCGTAATAGGTTTCTGCGGCTGCTTCTACGCCATAAGCACGATTGCCATAAAAAATTTGATTTAAATAAAGGTCTAGAATTTTTTGTTTAGAAAAAGCCTTGTCTATTTTAACAGCCAATAAAATTTCACGTAATTTACGGGTATAGGTTTTTTTATTGTTTAAGAAAAAGTTGCGTGCGACTTGCATGGTGATGGTGCTACCGCCTTGAGCTTTGGTGCCAGTGGTGACCAATACCACGGAGGCACGCACTAACCCCACTAAATCTACACCACTGTGCTCGAAATAACGCTGGTCTTCAGTAGCGAGCACGGCTTGTATGAGTTGCTTGGGAATTTGCTCATAAGGAACTGGAACGCGTTTCTTTTCGCCATATTCGGCCATGAGTAAGCCTTCGTCGGAATAAATGCGCAGCGGCACTTGCAATTGAATGTCTTTGAGTACTGAAATATCGGGTAAACCACGTTCTACATGCAAAATTAACAGGACTATAGCCACTGCCCCTAAGCAGAATAAGCCTATGAGCAAGAAAAGCAGCCGTCGCAGCCATTTTGTGAAAAATTTCATCGAATTAGGTTACCCATTAACTATAAAGACGGGTCATTTTAGCATTTTCTATGGCTGGGTGGTATCTTTTTCCTTGATGGTACAGAACGTTATCCTTGCCGTAGCTGGGACTACAACATTGTCATCCTCGACGAAGTCGGGGATGACACAACTCGGTGGTTACAGGGAGCAAAGAAGAAAAAGAAAAGCTATTGTTTTTTATTCAATAATGCATTACAATAAAAACCATAAATGCAACCCCCCGTTGATAACACATGGGGGACTTTATGGCTTTATTATTTCCCAGAAAAGCACACGCTGTGTTAGGGCTAGATATCAATGCCACAGCAGTTAGAATTTTGGAATTGCGCCGTACTGATAAACAGCTTGGGGTACAAAGTCTTGCCATAGTACATTTAATGCCCAATGCCATCGTAGATAACCTAATTAAAAGTCCGCAAGATGTGATCTCAGCCATTAAAGCTGCTTTAGATCAGATGCACTTTAGTACACGTCATGTAGGCATTGCACTGCCTACCACGGCGGTTATTTCAAAAACAGTAACTATCGATGCCGGTCTTTCTGAAGAAGAATTAGAAGCACATGTACAATTAGAAGCAGCGACCGCTATTCCTTTTCCCTTAGATGAAGTGTGTATGGATTTTTCAGTTTTGGGAGTGAATGAAAAAGATTTCACTAAAGTGGATGTTTTATTAGTGGCGGCGCGCTTGGCACAAGTAGATGCGCGCCGCAATGTGGTAGAAACCGCGGGCTTAGTTGTGGATTATATAGAGGTAGACAGCTTTGCGGTAGAAAGATGCGTTAATTATTTAAGATATAAAGATGCTCCTAAAACCATAGCGGCGATCGATTTTGGTCCGACCACAATGACTTTAACCGTAATACACCAAAGACGGGTTATCTATACTCACGAGGAATTGTTGAGCGTGCAACCATTGACAGAATCTTTAACGCCTTTATTGCGACGTGCTATGCAAATGTTTCTTTCTTCTGCAAAGAGTCATCCGGTGGATGAGATCTTACTATCTGGTTCAGAGTTAAATGGATTAACTGCAATAGTTTCTGATGATTTGTCGTTACCTGTAACCATAATAAATCCTTTTCACGCGATGCTTTTAACCGATACAGTAAACGCACTACAGCTGCAGCAGGAAGCATCGGCTTTTACAATTGCTTGTGGTTTAGCATTGCGAGGGCTAATGCATTATGACAGAAATTAACTTACTTCCTTGGCGGGATGCTTTACGCAATGCGATAAAAATAGAATTTTTAATTGTTATGACCATCATTTTGGCGTTGGCACTTTCCATCTTGATTATAGGCGCGAATATTATCAAGTCTAAAATGCAACGCCAGCTGAAGGTCAATACTGCTTTGCAAGCAAATACGAGGGTATTAGAGGCCAAATTTTCCGCAATCAAGACAATTAAAATCGAATTAAATAACTTAGCTGCTAAACAAGATGCCTTAGAGAAATTGCAATTAGAACGCATACGTACAGTGCGTTTATTGGAACAAGTTGTTTATCAAACCCCACCGGGGGTGCATTTAACGCGTCTTGATAAGAAAGGATTGCAACTAATTTTTGAAGGTGTAGCCGAATCGAATGTGCGTGTTTCAGAGTTCATGCGGAAAATATCGCAATCCAAGTGGATTACTGAACCACATTTAATAGAGATTAAAGGTGCAGATAGTAGTAAAGGTTACTATTTTAAAATAACCGCGCAGTGTTTGTAACGCCATTGTAAGCTTTCATGTGCGGGAGATAACTTTCTTGAAGATGGGAATTAAATACACGGAGCAAGAATAAGTCTAGAGGGTGTCATCCTCGACCAGGCCGCGAGGCCGCAGTCGGGGGTCCAGAAAAGCTTGATTTGAAACTGGATCCCCGACTTCGTCGAGGATGACAAAATTCTGGGCCCAAGGCGTGCAGCTTAGATAGAGAAATTTTGCAAAGAAAGAGGAAAAAAAATGAATCTCAATGAATTAAACTTCGACAGATTAGGCTCATGGCCTATACGCGTGCGTATTATCGCATTGACAGGAATATTTTTATTTACTCTAATTTTAGGGTATCTATTTCTAATCAAACC
>JAJXVQ010000117.1 GCA_021782065.1 Pseudomonadota bacterium | reverse complement strand
TGCTCCAAAACCGTCATTGCGAGGAGACCGTTTCACAATTTTTGTGCGAATACGCGAGGTTAGCAACGGTTGACGAAGCAATCCAGGAGATCTTAAAAAAATAAGAATGCAGCTATTTTATCATAGTAATTAAAAAGAAGCGTATCTTTATACGGGCTGAGATTAAAAATATGTCCCGTATAAAGAACCCCATTTTCTTAATTCTTCTGTAAACAAATTGCCTTTTTATTGCAGAAGATCTCCTGGATTGCTTCGTCAACCGTTACTTATTCTGTGTTTTCGCACCCGATCTGTGAAACGGTCTCCTCGCAATGACGGCTCACAGGGACTTATGTATACGAGCTAAGAAAATATTCGATGGATATGAACTGCTCAATACAACGCACAATAGTTATGGCTTGGTGTCACGTGATAGGAGCCCTAGTCGCTGGACCAGTCATATAAGCACAACGAGAATATCACGTGGCCGAGCCCGGCCAGCACTGAATTATAATACTGCGTCCTGGATCTAATCACACTGAAATACACATCTACCTCTCGCAAGTCTTTCTTTTTTATGATATTATTAATCTAACATTTTTTGAGAGCATGCAATGAAAAATCAAAAAGAGCCCATATCAAAACCTAACTGCGGCTCATTTAACAGTCTTGAAATTACACTTCAACCAGATATCGCCACCTTGCCTGACAAAATTGAAGCTACAGCCACAAATCAATTACAAAGGAGCAGCTCTAGCTGCTCTACCACAGAAGTAGATTGTAATAAACCTGCTTCCCCGAACAATTCAAAAGAAAACTTAAAAAATGAAAAAGCTTCTCAAGAGCATATTCCGAGTACTCTAAAGAATGATCGAAAGCGCAAAAAAGATCTTGATGAAGAATCTGTCGTTATACCTCCCTACCCCTGCAAAAGACCAAGAAAAGTCGTATCTACAAAGCACAACCAGTTGCGCCGATCCTTTGCTACCTTCTGGCAACCTGAAGACTTGTCTTTGGAATCTGAGGACTGGTCTAAAGAAGGAGAGCTTATGATAGGAAAAAAATACAGCCGCCAATCTTCTAGTCAAAAAATGCCCAAACCTTGATTTTCTCCTTCCCCGCCCCCATATAAAAAGCTATAGCAATTCTTTAGGAGTCCCGCCTTGCAACAATACTGTGGAACAACCATCGTTTCCGTACGCCGCGATAACAAAGTCGTTATTGGTGGGGACGGTCAGGTCACCCTAGGACCTACGGTGATGAAGCATAATGCGCGTAAAGTACGCCGTTTGCACAATAGTCAGGTTATAGCCGGTTTTGCCGGTGGCACCGCCGACGCCTTTACCTTATTTGAAAAGTTTGAGGCCAAATTAGAGCTCTATCATGGTCATTTAATGCGCGCTGCGGTGGAATTGGCCAAAGACTGGCGTACCGACCGCATATTGCGTCGCTTAGAGGCGTTGCTCGCCGTTGCTGATAGTAAATATTCGCTGATCATCACGGGTAATGGTGATGTCATTGAACCAGAAGATAACTTGATTGCCATAGGCTCTGGTGGCCCTTACGCCCAGGCCGCTGCCCGTGCTTTATTGAATGAAACAACTTTAGACGCCAAGGCCATAGTCGAAAAAAGCTTAGCCATTGCCGCTGACATTTGTATCTACACCAACCATAATCGTACTATTGAAGAATTAATCATAAAATAAGAGGTTTTCCCCATGTCGGATATCATTGCATCCTTAACGCCACGCGAAATTGTGAGTGAATTGGATCAACACATCGTCGGTCAAGACGACGCCAAACGCGCTGTTGCCATTGCCTTGCGCAATCGCTGGCGTCGTGCCAGAGTTCCTAAAGATTTACGTAAAGAAATTACACCTAAAAATATCTTGATGATAGGACCTACCGGTGTAGGTAAAACCGAAATCGCGAGACGTTTGGCAAAACTAGCCAATGCACCTTTCGTGAAAGTAGAAGCCACTAAATTCACCGAAGTGGGTTATGTAGGTCGTGATGTGGATTCCATTATTCGTGAATTAGCCGATATCGCCATGAAGGAAACTCGTCAACGTGAATTAGTTAAAGTAAAAAACAAAGCCGCCGATGCTGCGGAAGAGCGGATCTTGGATGCGCTGCTACCGAAAAGCAAAGAACCTTTTTCTGAAAACCAGGAAAATAATGACAACAATAGCGACAATAACGAAGCGCGACAAATATTTAGAAAAAAACTGCGTGAAGGTGAGTTGGACGAAAAAGAAGTTGACGTAGAAATACGCACCACGGGTAACAATGTTGAAATTATGGCGCCCCCTGGCATGGAAGAAATGACCAATCAATTACAGACCATGTTTCAAACCATGTCCACCGATCGCACTAAAGTTCGTAAAATGAAAGTTAAAGATGCTTTAAAAGCAGCGCAAGAGGAAGAAGCCAATAACTTATTAAATGACGATGACTTAAAAACCAAGGCTCTAGAAAACATGGAACAAAATGGCATTGTCTTTATAGACGAATTCGATAAAATCGCTAAAAACTATGAGCGCAATGGCGGTGCCGACATATCACGAGAAGGCGTGCAGCGTGATTTACTGCCTTTAATCGAAGGTTGCACGGTTTCCACCAAATATGGCACCGTTAAAACCGATTATATTTTGTTTATTGCTTCAGGGGCTTTTCATTTGGCTAAACCTTCGGATCTAATTCCGGAATTGCAAGGCCGCCTACCCATACGCGTTGAATTAAAGGCGTTAACGCCCGAAGATTTTAAACGCATTTTGACTGAGCCTAATGCTTCCCTAACAGAGCAATACCGTGCTTTATTGGCCACAGAAAATGTTACTATATCCTTTACGGACGATGCCATCGAAAAGATTGCAACCATTGCTTGGCAAGTCAATGATCGCACAGAAAATATAGGTGCACGCCGTTTACATACAGTATTAGAACGCTTATTGGAGAAATTATCCTATGAAGCTTCCGATCAGGGTGGTACCGAAGTAACAATAGACGCTGCTTATGTAGAATCTTACTTGGGTGCTTTGGTAAAAGATGAAGATTTGAGTCACTACATATTATGACAGAATGTTTATTGAGTGAGTTTAAACTGCTGCAAAAAGAACGCAAAGTTATTTTGGACTTTGCCGATGGCAGTCATTTTGAATTGCCGGTGTCTTACTTGCGTGCTGCTTCGGCCGCTGCGGATCATAAACAAGCCATGGTCGCGAATCCCAATCAGGATTTTAGTCATGTGAATATTTCCGCAGTCGAGCCGGTGGGTCTTTATGCATTAAAATTGGTGTTTGACGATGGCCACCAAACGGGAATTTATAGTTTTACGTTGTTGCATTCATTGGCACAGAAGTATGAGTTAAAAAAATAGCTCAAGTGAACTGACAGAATTCACTGAGTTATTATATACATCATATGTCTAGCATATCGTCATTGCGAGCAAGCGACGCAATCCAGGAAAATGTTAGGTAATGAAAAGGAACATCTGGCATAGCAAGACTAATAAACAATGCGGAAAGTTATAACACAGTGATTTTTACCCCTGGATTGCTTCGCAAGCTCGCAATGACGGCGCTGAAAAAGTTAATACATTCACCGAACTAACAACACTCATATTTTTTCCTGCTGCTTCAGCATTAATGATTTTAACTCATGCAACTAATAAAATATGTCGTACCATCGCTTCGATGCCTTGATAAATTTCTGCAGGTCCTTTCCCTAACATATATGCTGGCGTTGATACTATATTTTGTTCATCATCTACAATAATATTATCTGCGGAGCAATCTTCAGGCACGGCACCCATGGCTTTTAATTTTTCTGCAATTT
>JAJXVQ010000116.1 GCA_021782065.1 Pseudomonadota bacterium | reverse complement strand
AATAATAGTATCTAATCTGAAAAATGAGCACCCTATGCAATACTATCTTTTAGGCCGTAAGGCATTGCCCGCGTTTAAAGCACAACAGTTGCAAAATGAATTGATCAATCGCTTGCCGGATACAGAAGCGGTAGAAGCACATTTTTGTTATTTGCTGGAAACCAGCACAAATTTGTCTGAAAAAATGAAAGTAGCACTTAGTCGTCTATTGCAGGCAGAGGTCGTGCCCATAGAGGCAGGTTTAAATCGGTTTTGGGTATGGCCTAGGCGCGGGACTTTATCGCCGTGGAGCAGTAAGGCTAAAGACATTATCGCTCGTATAGGCTTAAATGAAGTAACGCGTTTAGAGCAGGGAATTTGTTATCAAATTCATCAGCAAGCACCGCTGGCCATCGATGCCACAAAATGGCATCTCATTGCCGATTTGTTTTACGATAGACTCACCGAAGAATGTGTTAATGAGGTTAAGGACGTCAATCAGTGGTTGAACACGCCTAGTGCTGAGCTCTTAACAACAATTCGCTGGTTAAACTTATCCCCTGCAGAGCGCTTGACCTTCAGCATAGAAAAAGGCTACGCGTTTAACGAAGCAACCATCGCCGCGATTAGCGCCGAATACACACGCTTAGAGCGTGATCCTACCGATGCTGAATTGATGATGTATGCTTCGGTTAATTCTGAACATTGCCGCCATCATATTTTTAAAAGTAAGTGGGTCATTGATGGAGAGAAACAAACTGGATCCCTGTTTTCGCATATACAACAAACCTATAACCACCATGCTGATGATGTTTATTCAGCCTATTGCGATAATGGCGCCATTATTGGTAAACGCAGTGTAGAAGCGATTTGGCCACGACTAGGCGATCACCATTACACGCGTCATCATGAAGACATGGCGATGGTCATTAAAGTGGAAACGCATAATCATCCTACCGCTATAGCGCCTTTTCAAGGTGCCGCTACGGGTTCCGGTGGTGAAATACGCGATGAAGGTGCTACAGGCCGCGGTGCTAAACCTAAAGCAGGTTTAACCGGTTTTAGTGTGTCTAACTTAAATATTCCAGGCTTTAGCCAGGAATGGGAAAAGACGCATCATACGCCTAAAAATAAAGCTTCGGCATTGACTATCATGTTACAAGGTCCCATAGGGGCGGCCAGTTTTAACAATGAATTTGGCAGACCCAATACCTGCGGCTATTTTCGCAGCTTCGAGCAACAGGCTGAGCATATGCATTGGGGATATCACAAACCGGTGATGTTAGCCGGTGGTTTGGGGTGCATACGCGAATCACAGTTTATTAAAGAGCCTTTGCCTGTAGGTGCATTGATTATCGTCTTAGGTGGGCCGGCATTGCGTATCGGTTTAGGCGGCGGTGCATTGTCGTCGCAAGTTTCAGCAGATGAAAACAATGCACTAGAATATGCTTCAGTGCAGCGCTCTAATGCAGAGATGCAGCGTCGTGCACAAGAAGTCATTAATAGCTGCTGGTCTTTGGGACGTGACAATCCTATACTCAGTATACACGATGTAGGCGCAGGCGGATTATCAAATGCCATTCCAGAATTGGTTTACGATCACAAGCGCGGCGCTACAATTGAATTACGCGATATACCGAATGCCGATCTGAGCTTATCACCGTTAGAACTATGGTGTAATGAAGCGCAAGAACGGTATGTTTTAGTGCTGACTGAAAATAGGTTAGCGGAGTTCTCAAAAATAGCGGCGCGTGAACAATGTGCTTTTGCTGTAGTGGGCATCGTTACTGAAGTACCGCAATTGATTGTCTATGATCGGCTGCACAAAAACCATATAGTTGATATGGATCTAAAATTTTTATTAGACACTAAAATGCCTTTTATACGTCATGTGAATCGACCCAGTCAAAAAAATACAGCATTCAAACACAGCCATATTAATTTAGAAGAAGCTTGCCTCCGAGTCTTAAAACATCCTACCGTTGCTAATAAGAGTTTCTTGATTACGATAGGCGATCGCAGTGTCGGCGGTTTAACCTATAGAGATCAAATGGTAGGGCCGTGGCAAGTGCCAGTGGCTGATGTTGCCGTCAGTGTTTCTGGGTTTTATCAACACAGCGGAGAAGCCATGGCCATAGGTGAGCGTAGCCCGGTGGCGATTATTAATCCAGTGGCTTCGGGTCGTTTAGCCGTGGGGGAAGCGATTACTAACATCGCCGCTGCGGCCATAGATAGATTAAGCGACGTGAAATTATCTGCCAATTGGATGGCTGCATGCGGTGTACAACAACAGGATATGGCCTTATGGGATACAGCGAAAGCAGTGGCAACAGAGCTGTGTGTAAGTTTAGATCTGACTATTCCAGTAGGCAAAGATTCATTATCTATGCAAACGCAATGGCAACAGGATGGCGTCAAACAGCAGGTGGTTTCGCCGTTGACTCTGGTTATTTCTGCCTTTGCTCCTGTGAACGATGTGCGTTTAAGCCTAACGCCGCAATTGCAAATTACCTATGATGATTCAGTGTTGATCTTGATCGATCTAGGGCAAGGCCACCACCGTCTAGGAGGGTCTATTTTAAGTGAAGTGTATAACGAATCTGGCAAGGGGCAAACGCCGGATTTAGATTCACCTATGTTGTTAAAACAATTTTTTAATGCGATACAACAGCTTAATCAAGATAATCAAATATTGGCTTATCACGATCGTTCTGACGGGGGTTTATTTGTTACTTTAGTGGAAATGGCATTTGCAGCCCACACGGGATTGACGATTCAATTAGATGTTTTGGGGAATGATCCTATTGCAAGCCTATTTGCTGAAGAACTAGGCGCCGTCATTCAAGTAGAAAAAACACACCTACATGCCGTGTTAAAACAATTAGAGCAACATGGATTAGTCCATTGTAGTCATGTGATCGGTGAATTGTCTATTAACGAAGTTATTTCATTCTATCATAAAGGTAAAAAGATAATAGAAGAGCATAGGGCCGCTTGGCAAAGCGCGTGGAGTGAAGTGAGTTTCCACATGCAAGCACTGCGCGATAATCCAGTTTGTGCTAAAGAAGAATTTTCGCGTATTGCCTTGTTACATGACCCAGGTTTATACAGCTCGCCTAGCTTTGAATTTAAAGAAGATATCTTAGCGCCTTATTTAGACTTTGGAGTTAAACCTAAGGTGGCTATTCTGCGCGAAGTAGGTGTGAATGGCCAAGTAGAAATGGCAGCGGCTTTTATGCAAGCCGGTTTTATCGCAGTTGATGTGCACATGTCGGATATTATCAATCAACGTATACGCTTAGACGATTTTAAAGTGTTAGCGGTTTGTGGCGGTTTTTCCTTTGGCGATGTTCTAGGCGCTGGACGTGGTTGGAGCGAAGCCATTTTAATGAATGAAACGCTGAAAGAAACTTTCAGCCGTTTTTTCAATCGTCCTGATACTTTGACCTTAGGCGTGTGTAATGGTTGCCAGATGTTATCGCAATTGTACGACATTATTCCGGGAGCGGAAGGCTTTCCGCGTTTTGTGGCCAATCAATCGCAGCAATTTGAAGCGCGCATGGTGATGGTGGAAATCACCAATAGTCCCGCTATTTTATTAAAAGATATGGTCGGTTCGCGTTTACCTATAGTGGTGTCGCATGGCGAGGGTTTAGCGCAATGGTCCGATGCAACGTTAAAAAATAAAGCCATAACCGCTTTGCGTTATTTGGATCATCAAGGCGATGCTACGACGCGTTATCCATTCAACCCGAATGGTAGTGCTGACGGCGCTACGGCCTTTAGTTCTAGCGATGGTCGAGTGTTGATCATGATGCCACATCCAGAGCGTTGTTATCG
>JAJXVQ010000115.1 GCA_021782065.1 Pseudomonadota bacterium | reverse complement strand
TCGTAATTCAGTAGATCTTTAGCCAACAATATGCCAATTACTTCGTCGCGATTTTCGCCAATCACTGGAAAGCGTGAATGCCCTGACTCAGTGATGCGCGGCAAGAACTCATCGACGGTTTCATCAATTTCGACTACAACTATTTGCGAACGAGGTACCATGATGTCTCGGGCTTGTAATTCAGAGACAGACAATACACCTTCTATCATTTGTAAGGCATTGTGAGGAATAATGCCGCGGTCGGCGGCATGATGCAATAGTTCGGTGAGTTCGTTTTTATCATGGGGTTCTCTTAATAATGCGTGACTTAAACGTTCTAACCAGCCTTTCTGGTGAGATTCTTCAGTATCAAGTTCGTCATTCATAATATCTATATTTCCTCATAAGGATTGTTAAAACCAAGTTGTTGTAAAATAGCGATCTCAAGATTTTCCATGATAGCTGCATCCTGTTCTGTTTCATGATCATAACCCAATAAATGCAGGGTAGAGTGCACTGTTAAATGGGCTGTATGCTCTAGGATTGATTTCTTCTGCTCAGTAGCTTCTTTGAGTATAACCGGAGCACATAAGACTATATCTCCCTGGCCTATAGATTCTTCTTTTATAACGATATCATCTGCATCTAAAAATTCGAAATCAGCAAAAGGATTACCATAATAAAATGATAACACATTCGTGGCATAATCTTTATGGCGATAATTGGCATTCAGGTTTTTGCCTTCTTCAGCATCGACTATACGCAGCGTAATTTCCCAAGCAAAGTGTAGGTTTAAAGGTTCGGCATGTACTGTGGTGTAAAACAAAGTTTGTAGACACCAAGTATAAAATTGATTTTCATCTGCTAAAGGCGCAGAAGTATCTAGGGCTTGTAAACAAAAGTCTAAGCTGGGTGTTTTAATCATATATCGTGATCTTCATCATATTGTTCATAGGCACGAATGACTTTTTGTACTATAGGGTGACGTACCGCATCTTTGGCCTCAAAATAGGTAACATGAACATCTTCTACAGGTTTTAACACCTCAATAGCATGGATGAGTCCAGACGGCACGCTATGCGCCAAGTCAATTTGGGTGATATCACCTGTGACCACAGCAATAGAGCCGAAACCTATACGAGTTAAAAACATTTTCATTTGCTCTCTTGTGGTATTTTGTCCTTCATCCAAAATAATAAAAGCATTATTCAAGGTTCGTCCTCGCATATAAGCGAGTGGTGCCAGCTCAATGCGATTTTTAGCTAAAAGTCTTGTGACTTGCTCTGGGCCTAGCATCTCGTATAAAGCATCGTAGAGAGGCCGCAAATAAGGATCCACTTTCTGTGCTAGGTCACCCGGCAAATAGCCTAAACGTTCGCCTGCTTCAACAGCAGGGCGCGTTAAAATAATACGTTGTACCTGTTCTTTTTGTAAAGCATCAACGGCCATAGCAACGGCTAAGAAAGTTTTGCCGGTACCCGCTGGGCCCACAGCAAAAACAATAGGATTATTTTTGATGGCATTCAGATAGTCTTGTTGATTTTCGCTTTTGGCGCTCAAGCGGCCTGCGCGGTTTAAGATTTCAAATTTTTCTTCATCTGTACCACTAGGATAAGATAATGTGTCCATTAAGCGATCACCTAATAATAAATGAATATCGTCCAAAGTTAAATCTGCATGATGCTTAGTTTTTTCATACAGCTCGGTTAAAATTCTAGCCGTTTTAAGCACGGACTCAGCTTCGCCGCTGATTTTAAAAGAACCACTTCGTGGTGTAATTATAACCTGTAAACGTTTTTCAATAAAGCGTAGGTTTTCGTCAAATTGCCCAGAAAGCTTAGCCAATCGATCATTGTCAATCGGGATAAAACTTACTTTTTCTTCGATATATTTACTATTCAATTTTCACCAATCGGTTAATAATGATCATGCCCTAATTATAGCAGTTTCATGGCTGCGCCAATATATTCATTAAAACATCATTAAATTAAACAATTTCCCCTCGTAGAGAATTACGTAAACAAGCGCTAATGCGTACCGGCACAATATGCCCAATCAAATCCTTGGGCCCATTAAAATTCACGATGCGATTATTTTCGCTGCGGCCGCTTAATTCTGTATTATTTTTCCGGGCATGGCCCACCACTAGTATAGGCACCGTAGTACTCACCATGGCCTGACTAATGGCTTGTGCCTGCAGTTGGATCCTATCCTGCAGTATTTTTAAGCGTTGTTTTTTGGTTGCCATGTCAATGCCGTCATATAATTTAGCGGCGGGTGTGCCTGGACGTGGGCTGTAAATGAAACTAAAGGATTGATCGAAACCCACAGTTTGTATTAAGTCCAAAGTGGCGATGAAGTCGGTGTCTGTCTCACCGGGAAAACCCACTATAAAATCGGATGAAATGGAAATATCAGGGCGTACCGCTTTTAATTTCTGGCAGCGTTCGATAAAGCTTTCCACTGTATAGTCGCGCTTCATCATTTTTAAAATACGGTTAGAGCCGCTTTGTACGGGTAGATGCAGATGATTGGCCAGCTTACTAATGTCTTTATAGGTAGCTATTAAATCATCGCTAAAGGCCGATGGATGTGAAGTGGTAAAGCGAATGCGCGTAATGTTATCTAAAGCAGCGATGTAACGAATCAATAATGCTAGATCAGCAGTAGAACCATTGTACATAGGGCCTCGGTAATCATTGACATTCTGCCCCAGTAAAGTAATTTCTTTCACGCCTTGTTCAGCTAAGGAAGCGACTTCTGCTAATATATCATCAAAAGGGCGACTGATTTCTTCGCCACGGGTGTAAGGAACAATACAATAACTACAGTACTTATTACAGCCTTCCATAATGGACACAAAGGCAGTAACGCCGTTGGCCTGGGGCTCGGGTAAACAGTCGAATTTCTCAATTTCTGGAAAAGTCACGTCTATAGCGGCTTTGCGAGTTGCCTTCCGTTGGTCTATTAATTGCGGTAACCGGTGCAGAGTTTGCGGGCCAAAGACCAGATCGACATAAGGGGCGCGTTTGACAATGGCTTCACCTTCTTGGCTGGCCACACAGCCCCCCACAGCGATGAGTACATTGGGGTTGTTTTCTTTGAATTCGCGCCAACGACCTAGCTCAGAAAATACTTTTTCTTCGGCTTTATCGCGTATGGAGCAGGTATTGATGAGCAATAAATCGGCCTCGTTGGGATCGGTAGTGACTTCCATGCCCTTTTTGTCGCGTAAAACAGCCAGCATTTTATCCGAATCGTAGACATTCATTTGGCAGCCGTGGGTGAGAACGAACACCTTATGCATTTTATGTGGAATAATAGTACTATCAGACATTGACCACTCGATTTATTAATTATCAAGACACAGTATAGCACAGTCAGACATTGTTGGTGAGGTTCTGATGCCTATAAAATAGCTTTATTTATGTGCTAAAAAATGTTGATTTTTTTCACAAAAAGTATTGATTATTTGGATTCAGAATGGTAACTTGTAATCATGGTCAATCAACCGAACAAATTAAGACCAAAAAAATCCACGTCCTGTTTTTTTTAGGAAGTGTATTGTAGCGTCTCGTTTCTGTACAAGGTGCAAAAGCGGGGGAAGTATGAACTAGATTGTATAGGAGCCAAACTCTTATGATAAGCACCGAAGAAATGGCATCAATTCAACAGAAAAGCCAAAATCAATCCCAAGGTTTAGGCCAGCAAGTGAATGAGGTGTTAGATCGCTACTTTGCCTTGTTGGGGAATCAACAACCCGATAATTTATACCAAAAATTAATGGCAGAAATTGAAAAACCAATGATTGAAAGCATTATGCGTTATGTACGCGGTAATCAGTCCAAAGCCGCACGTGTCTTGGGT
>JAJXVQ010000114.1 GCA_021782065.1 Pseudomonadota bacterium | reverse complement strand
AGCCGGAGATATCGTCGCCGTAACGGGTATGGAAAGCTTAGGCATTTCTGATACTTTGTGTGATCCCAATGCAGTTGAAGCGTTGCCGCCATTATCGGTGGATGAACCTACAGTGACGATGACCTTTTGCGTTAATAATTCGCCTTTTGCAGGCCGTGACGGTAAGTACTTAACCAGTAGACAAATTCGCGAACGCTTGGCACGCGAATTGATTCATAACGTTGCTTTGCGCGTTGAAGATACCGAAAATCCTGATCGTTTTCGCGTTTCAGGACGAGGTGAATTACATCTGTCTATTTTAATTGAAAACATGCGCCGCGAAGGTTATGAATTGGGTGTGTCTAGACCTGAAGTTATCGTCAAAGAAATCAATGGTGAATTGATGGAACCGTATGAAAGATTAACGGTAGACGTGGAAGAAGCACACCAAGGCACGGTTATGGAGAAATTGGGCTTAAGACGCGGCGATCTGAAAAACATGCATTCCGATGGCAAAGGACGCGTGCGTTTAGACTATGAAATTCCTACACGTGGTTTAATTGGTTTTCACGGCGAATTTTTAACGATCACTTCGGGCTCAGGCTTGATGTACCACGTTTTTGACCGTTATGCGCCTATTAAACCTGGAAAGATCTTGGCGCGTAAGAATGGCGTGTTGATCGCCAATGCCAATGGTGTTTCCGTAGGTTATGCTTTGTGGGGTTTGCAAGAGCGTGGTCGTTTGTTCATAGGACCGCAAGTAGATGTATATGACGGCATGATAGTGGGTATTCATTCTAGAGATAATGATTTAGTCGTTAATGTGTCTAAGACCAAACAATTAACTAACATTCGCGCTTCAGGCACGGATGACGCTATCTTGTTAACGCCACCACAAAAGTTAACCTTAGAACAAGCGCTAGAGTTTATCAATGACGATGAATTAGTCGAAGTTACTCCGAACCACACGCGTTTACGTAAAAAACTGTTAAAAGAAACGGATCGTAAACGTCAGAGTAGGGATGGGACTTAGGTATTGTGATTTTCAGTGCGCGATAGCTTTGGGCCTAGGCCCCGCGCATTTGTCATCCTCGACCAGGCCTCGAGGCCGCAGTCGGGGATCCAGAAAAAACTTGATTTGAAACTGGATCCCGACTTCGTCGAGGATGACAAAGCTTCGATTCAAATCTATAGTATTCGCCAAGATCACAGGTACGATGGATATAGATTTAGCCGTTACTTCAAAATGGATATGAATTCACTCCAAAGCGCAACAGCGATGGACGGGTGGCACCCGACAGAGGTCGAAGGCAGCGGCAGGCACGAGCACGACGGAGAGGTCGCGTGACTGGGGCCCGCCAGCAAGGAGTTATAATGTTGAACCCTGGATGTAGCCAAAAATGCAAACCTCAAAACAAATAACAATTCATTAACACATAAACTCTGCGTATAAACTTCCTCACCCAACATTCAGCACTAAAAAAGCATAAAATTCGCAAATTTACAAATTCTTGCCTATATTCTATATAGAGTTATGTAATAAAGAGTAGAGGCATGTATACGTATTATCCGCCACTTAAAGTCAATGAAGTGTATAACATCCCTGTCAGTGGGGGACATCAGCTTTATGTAGAAGAATCGGGGACCCCTTATGGTATCCCTGCTATCGTTATACACAGTGGCCCAGGTGGGTTTTCTGAAACTTTGCACCGCCGTTTATTTGATCCAGAGCGTTATCGCATCATTTTGTTTGACCAGCGTGGCTGCGGCCAATCGACGCCATTGTCCTGTTTAGAAAACAATACCACCCAAGATTTATTAGCTGATATAGAAACTATACGCAAAACCTTGCAAATCGATCGCTGGTTAGTGGCCGGCGGCGGCTGGGGTAGTTTGTTGGCATTACTATATGCCGAAAAACATCCGCAACAAGTGCGTGCCTTATTGTTGTGGAGTATATTCTTAGGCCGTAAAGAAGATATCAATTGGTTTTTCGGTGATGGCACCCGCCTTATTTTTCCCGATTATTGGGAATCCTTTGTAGCACCGATCCCAGAAAACGAGCGTAGCGAGCTGCTGAACGCTTACTATACGCGCTTAACAGGTAATGACGACTTAGTGCGTCGTGTTGCTGCTAAAGCTTGGGCATCGTGGGAAGGGCGCGCAACCACTTTAGAGCCACAACAAAAGCGTATAGACCATTTTACTGACCCTCCACATGCCAATTCTTTAGCGCGCATCAGTTGTCATTACTTTAGACAAAATTGTTTTTTAAAAGATAACGAGGTCTTGGCTAATGCTAAGGCTTTAGCAGATATTCCAGGAACCATTATACATGGCCGTTATGATATGGTATGTTTATTGGGGAATGCCTGGGAACTACATAAGGCTTGGCCGAAATCAAAGCTAAAAATTATTCGCGATGCAGGTCATGCTATTACGGAGATTCCTATTATTGACGCGATGGTACATAGCACCAATGAATTGGCAGATATGACGCCTTAAAAAAAGAGGTTATTTTAAAAAAGTTTTAAATATGGGTTGAATATGAACAAAGCATGTAGACAATACAAAGTTACAGGGAAGGTTCAAGGGGTTTTCTATCGGCGGGGCACGCAACAAAAAGCGTTGGAGCTGGGGTTGACTGGGCGGGTTTTCAATGTAGGAGACGGCTCGGTTGAAGTGGTTGCCTGTGGTGACGTGGAGCATTTAGAACGGCTAGAAGAATGGTTATGGGAAGGGCCGCCACGCGCACAGGTAGAGGAAGTGGAGTCGTGGGATGTGCCGTTTAAACATTTCACGGATTTTTTGATTGGTTAACAATTGTGGGGTTTTGAAGGGATGAAACTCATTTTTTTAGGTTCGGGTTCAGCCTTTACGGTGAATAGTGGGAACTATCACTCTAATATGCTATTGATCGATGATAGCGATAATAAATTGCTGATTGATTGCGGCTCTGACGTGCGTTTGTCTCTAGCAGAGATAGGAATGAGTTACAAAGATATACACGATGTTTATGTGAGTCACTTACATGCAGATCACGCGGGTGGTTTGGAATGGCTGGGTTTTACTACTTATTTTGACCCCAGTTGTCATAGACCTAATTTATATATACATCATTCTTTGCAGACACCTTTATGGGATAAAGTATTATCGGGCGGTATGACTTCTTTACAAGGCAGTATTGCTGATTTAAGCACGTATTTCAAAGTGCATCTTATCAATGATAACGAACCTTTCAAATGGAACAAACTGAGTTTGCAAACGGTGCAAACCGTACACGTGATGAATGGTTTTAAAATTCTACCCAGCTTTGGTTTGATTTTTACGGCGAATGGTACGAAGGTCTTTATTACGACCGACACGCAATTTGCGCCTACACAGATTTGTGATTTCTATGAATGGGCCGATCTTATCTTTCAAGATTGTGAAACAACCAAAGTCGCGAGCGGTGTGCATGCCAGTTATTCCGAACTATTAAGCTTGTCTCCTGATATTCGCAGTAAGATGTGGTTATATCACTATAATCCAGGACCATTACCTGAAGCCAAAATCGATGGATTCAAAGGCTTCGTGGCAAAAGGACAAGTTTTCAATTTTGATCATTGATCGCATTAGATCCCCACGAATATTGAAGAGTTAAGCTCAAGATATAAAATTTCACGATATGGTTTTTACACGCGGAGCCTGTCATTGCGAGCAAATGAGTACTGGATCTACAAAAAAGTTATGAATAATAACAATAATAGAATGACTTCGTGAACGAATCTAGACGAGTGCGGCGCGGCAATCCATCGGTTGAGCAATGAAAATGAACGCTATATACAGTGGGGCTGCTAAGCATCTGTAAAATGTATAAACTGACCATTTTAAAGGAGTGCAA
>JAJXVQ010000011.1 GCA_021782065.1 Pseudomonadota bacterium | reverse complement strand
TACCCAAGGTGCGATTTACGGCTGGCATAAATCCCTAGGCATGACGCTCTTGGCCCTTATGATCGTGTTTATGTTATGGTCGGCGCGTAATATCAAACCCAGTTATCCGGCTGGCACGCCCTTTGCTCAATCGGCTTTAGCCAAAGCCGCGCGTTATTTATTATATATTTCAGTTACAGCTATGTGTTTATCGGGCTGGGTTTTTACGACTGCCAAAGGCAAACCACCCATGCCCTGGGGCTGGTTTAATTTCCCCGCCCCGTTGGTCCCCGTATCTGCTAGTTTAGGCCACGCCGTTAGGCAATGGCACACTTATTTGGCATGGGTTATTTTGGGTTTAATCGGGTTACATCTGATAGGTGCACTGTATCATCATTTTGTGTGTAAAGACGATGTGCTAAAAAAGATGTTATAAAATATATATGTGCGTTTAGTATTATTAAAGTTGAACTTAACTCACTATAAAAATAACCAATATTTTTAATGAGTCTTAAAATAAGGAAGTTACACGTAGAAAAATAGATTATAGGGGCTATTATTTCTCTTGTAATTAATGATTTTTTCTTATTTTGCCTTGTATAGCTAAATAATTCACAAGAAGTAGTCAGAATAAGAAATTTAGCTATTCTATAGAAACATATTGATTATTTAGAAATATGGATTGCCTGTTGACAAAAAATTTCATTATCGCTACATTGAAATTGTACGTTATTGTGGGAAAGATTACTGGGTACAGGCTGAGGCTTGAGGTATAACTCCAATAGGATTTTGCTCCAAAAGCAGGAATTAATCGTCTGAATCAAGCAAAAAGTAGTGCAAATTTGTACGGAATATCTTAAACTAGTGGGGTAGAAAAACACCTAAAATGAATTTTGTATGGGCAAGAGGTTGATTTGTAACGATATACCCTAATTTTAACGAATGTAACTGAGGTTGTTTAGCGCTATTGTAAAAGAAAGAAGGTTACTTTATTATTCTGAAATGATCACAATGTGTACACTTATTGGGGTCTGGTTTCTCACGGATTGAGTATTAAAACCGGTGGTCAAGGATGTCAAAAGGTGTAAAAGTGGTTTTGCCGTTCTTCATATTGGCTTTTAGAGATTGTTTCTTGAAGTAAAACGACATTGATGCCATCGATATAAAAATTAAAATTGGAGAAAAAAATGGCCGGTAAAAAAGTTGCGATCATAGGCGCTGGGTGGTATGGGTGTCATACGGCCTTAGTTTTGTCTAAGCAGGGTTGTGACGTCACCCTTTATGAAAAAAACAGTGAAATTTTAAATGAAATCTCCGGAAATTTCGGTGTACGTCTGCATCTAGGCTTACATTACCCACGTTCAGAACAAACGAGACAAAACTGTAGAGAAGAATATGATGAATTCTTACGTACTTACCCAGATTTGGTGAACCACCACGAAAGTTCTATCTATGGCTTAGGCAAGGTTGATGCAAATGGCTTGCCCTCTAAAGTACCTGCGAAAGATTTTGAAGCTTTGGCCGCAGAACGCCAAGGCCTTAACATTGTAGATCCGGAAAAACTGGGGTATAAAAACTTACATACGGCTATAGATACCACCGAAGCAAGCATTGTAGTAGGTGGGAAGTTAAGGTTAAAGTTTAATGAATATCTTGCAGAGACAACTGTTAAAATAAACCTAAGCACTACAGTCAATTCGGTGACTCGAGACGCAGATGGTAAAATCTCTGTTTCTACGCAAGGGAATCCTCCAGAAGAGTTTGATTCCGTCATTAATGCCACCAGTTATCATCGTTTTTTGCCAGACAGAAAGCTGCCATTTAATATTGAAGTTGCCTACCAAGTTTGTGCTGGATTGCTGTATGAAGATACACAAGAGAAAGAAAAGGGCGCAGCAAGACCGTTTATAGTGATGGATGGATGGTTTCCTTGCTTGATGTTGTATGATGATGGTGCAGTAAAAGAAAATAGTCAATACATTGTTATACATGGGAAATGGACTATTTTGCATACTTTTGGCACAGAACAAGAAGCAAGACAACAGCTATTTAAGGATCTACACAACAGAGAACTTCAAGATAAAGTTGAAAAAGCATGTACCGAACATCTGAGTAATTTTTACCCGGAATTTTCTGAGCGGTTTAAACCTGTAGATTGGAAACTCAATGTGCTCGCCAAGCTAAAAACAGATAAAGAATTCCGCAGCACCATCGTTTTTCAGGATGCTGAGACAAGTATAATCCATATTATTCCAGGAAAAGTAGGCGGTGTTGCCAGTGCAGCCCAAGAAATACAGACCCTATTGAGTTCTGAGCGCACTGAAAATAAGATCCTATGTGAAAATGGCTATTGCTATGTTGCTAATGGGGTATTAGCTAAGGGGAAAGAAGAAGCCTCTGAGAAACCCAAGGACTGGTCTAGGAATACATGCGGTTTACAAACAGCAAAGGAAATTACGGAATCTAGCCCTGTGCTACCTGCTCTGGAAATAGCCGCACAGACTTTAGGGTCTAGAGATAAATCTTCTCCAAAAGCGCCAGGTATAGTGATAAAGCGTAAGTTAAGCAGCAGTTCTTCAAGCTTTTTTATGGCAGCAGAACGCCGATGTAGCAATAAGGCGCCTAATACGAAGCCATATTCTCCACTACACGCGTAGTCATAAAAAATCAGTTTAAAAGTATGAGGAAGGTTACATGGATAGTCAAAATGATTATTGGTTAAATAAAGAGTTCATGGCAGAACTTTTGTTTAGGTTGCCATCCTATGTTTTTTGGAAAAATGCTGAATGTGTCTACTTAGGCTGTAATCACGCTTTTGCGCAATCAATAGGTTTATTAGATCCAAAGGACATCATTGGAAAAACAGACTATGATCTTCCTTGGACTAAAGAAGAAAGCGACACTTATCGTGCGGATGACCACGCCGTTATGCGCAATAATAAAGCTAAAATAAACATTGAAGAAACTCAAACGACACAAGATGGTAAAAAATAACCTTGCTTACCAGTAAAGTACCTTTAACCAATAAGGATGGTACCGTTGTAGGCATTCTTGGTCTTTATAACGATATTACAGAATTAAAAAACACTCAGAATGAATTGCTGATCGCCAAGGAAAAAGCCGAAACCGCCAATATGGCCAAAACTGAATTTATTCAAAACATGCAACATGATATACGCACGCCCTGCGCAGGCCTCTGGGGGGTATTGGACATTCTAGCTAAAGCAGAAGAAGATAGTCACAAAAAAGAAATCTTTAATATGGCCGTTTCAGCCAGTAAGCGGCTGTTGGATCTGTGCAATGAAGCAGTTGAATTTGGCGACTTGGAAGGAAAGAGCAAACCTGTTGTTCAAAAGAGTTTAGATATGCGCGAATTGGCACGTTCGGTAATTGAACTCAATAAACCAGCCGCTTTTGCTAAAAATCTAAGCATGCACTTTAAGGTTGCAGCATCTGTTCCACCCCATATTGCAAGCGATAAGTTTAGGCTAAGCCGCATTCTCATCAACTTACTGGGCAATGCTATAAAATTTTCTCATGAAGGCGAAATAAGCTTAAGCATAACTGCCTCTATACTCGAGGAAGACACGCGCAAAGGCTTTTTAACGATAGAGCTCAAAGACCAGGGAATAGGCATTCCAGAACATCAGGCTGATAGCATCTTCGAAAAATTTAGCCGAGGAGTAGCGCCTCACACTAATAAATATCCTGGAACGGGCTTAGGCCTTTATGTGGTAAAAACCTTTATTGATGAATTAAATGGCGACATTGAATTGGAAAGCCATGAAAATGAAGGTTCTTATTTTAAGCTTAATATCCCTTTTAAGGGTCTCTTGGCAGAGATGAAGACACCAGGCGTAGAAATTAATGAGCGTTTTAGTTCCCCCTTGAATAAAGAAGTTGTGGCGGCGCAAAAGCCAAAAGCCAAAACCAAAGGCTGCAAAAAAAGCGCAAACTAAAACGCCCTTTACGCATAAGGTTTTATTGATTGAAGATGATAATACCTGCCTTTTTTCGGAAAAGCAATTAATGACTGCTTTTACCCACCAAATCGATACGGCGGAAAATATGGCAGAAGCCCTAAGAAAGTTGGCCCAGAAACATTATGACTTGGTTATTTGTGATCTGAGTCTACCGGATGGCTCGGGTTGTGACATTGTGGCGCAAATAAGAGCCGCTAAGGAATCGCTCAATCATAAAACGCCTTTTGTCGCAATGACGGCGCATCAGGATGAGCAAAAACTGCAACAAGCCATGAAGGCAGGTTTTTTAGCAACAAAAGCCAAGCCGTTGACTACAGAAACTGCCGTAGAACTTTTAAATATGTATCCCGTACCAGGAACGGAACAGCCTGAAAATGAAGGCTTAGTCGTGATTGATTTAGCCTTAGGCATGCAGCGCATTTCTGTACAAGAAGAAGGCCCTGCTATAAAAGCATTGGGTATCTTATTAAAGACACTCCAAGAGGATATTCATGCACTACAAGAAGCGGAAAAAAACAACGATATCGAAAAAGCACGTGACATCTTACACAAAATACGCGGTGGCCTATATTACAGCGGCACGCCTCGTTTAGAAGAGACTTTTAAAGTATTACATGATGAAATAAAACACAATTCTGATCTTAGGAAAATAGATCTGCTCTTTTCATTGGCCTATGACGAGGTAAAACTTTTTGCCGAGGAATATAAACAATTGATTACCTCTTAGAAAACTATGCACATCGAGTATCTCTTTCTCTATCAATACGATAGCGACCGGTCTTACTAAGCACCAAGCGCCAATCATTATGGGTTTTTCTATTATCGCAATAAACGAAAGTACCATTTTGCTGCTCCTTATATACTATAGGTTGATACTGCCAATAATTGCTGCTGGGAAAACCATAATATGCTAAACTACCACTCGCACCTATGGCCGGTGATACTTTAATGCGATCCTCTGCTTTAAGAACTTGATGTAGGCTGTCATCGTCGAAAAAAACCAATAGTCCTTGCGACCAATTGGCGGCATCACAAACATTTCCTTTTAAGGTCTTACACACAGTGACTATTCGCCCAGACGATAAGGCATAGCTTTCAGCCACCGTGATAGCCGAGGTTAATTGCATCTGTGCTCGCTCAGAATCGGCATAGGTAACCCATTCGCCGTAAGAATAGGTCGAAGCCGTAGCCAGGATGGCAACGATTAGCAATACGACTAATAATTCGATTAAGGTAAAGCCAGAAAAGCGCATGATACTCCTGAAAATAAAATTTACATTCATTATAACATTTATTGCTTAAGTTGCAACTCTCTCACATAAAGATCTGATATCCTATAGCTAATTTCAGACTATTCGGAAAGCCCATGAAGACTAAAATAGCCCTAGCACAAGTCAATTTTTTTGTAGGTGACATAGACGGCAATGCCGATAAAATGGTGTATTATGCGCGACAGGCTAGGTTAGAAAAAGCCGAGCTCGTTATCTACTCGGAATTGGCGTTGAGCGGCTATCCCCCCGAGGATCTCTTGTTCAGACCCTCTTTTCACCAAAAAGTAAAAAGTGCCCTGCAGCGTCTCATCGCTGCCAGCGCAGACATAGACATCATACTAGGTGCCCCCTGGTTAGAAAATAACGGCCTCTATAATGCCTTATTTTATCTAAGCGAAGGCGAAATATTGGGCTATTATGCCAAACAATGCTTGCCCAATTATGGCGTCTTCGATGAGAAACGCTATTTCACCCGCGGCGATAAGCCTTGCGTCGTGCAACGCCATGGTTTAGCGATGGGTTTAGTCGTGTGTGAAGATTTGTGGCTACCAGGCCCAGCAGCACTGGCCTATGCTGCCGGGGCAGATTGTTTAATCAGCATCAATGCATCTCCTTACGATCACTATAAACCCAAGCAACGCTTAGATATCCTACGACAACGACAATTAGAAGCGCCATTGCCTATCCTCTACGTGCAAAGCGTAGGAGCACAAGATGAATGTGTATTCGATGGCGGCTCGTTGGTATTAAACAAAAAAGGCGACGTGGTGCTAGCAGCGCCGTATTTTACAGAAGGTTTATCCTACATCCACTGCCAAGGGCAACATATCCTCCCTTCAGAAGAAAAGCCCGCTGCCATGAGTGAAGAAGCCCTAATGTATGAGGCGCTACGTTTTGGAGTGGCCGATTATGCCGAGAAAAATCAGTTTTGCGGCGCTTTAGTAGGATTATCGGGTGGCATCGATTCGGCCTTAACCCTGGCCATAGCCTGCGATGCCTTAGGCTGCGATCACGTTGAAGCGGTATTATTACCTTCGCGTCACACCAGTGATGAGAGCATGACTTTAGCCTTAGAACAAGTACATTTACTAGGCGTTAAACATACTATTTTATCTATAGAACCTACTTATCAAGCCTTACTCCGCACTCTAGAGGGTTGCTTAAGTATCGATGAAACAGATCTAACCCATCAAAATCTACAAGCTCGTGCACGCGGTATTCTGTTGATGGCACTCTCCAATCAAACGGGGAATATTCTTTTAACGACAGGCAATAAAAGCGAAATGGCAGTAGGTTATGCCACCTTATATGGTGATATGGCAGGCGGTTTTGCTGTATTAAAAGATATATATAAAACTTGGGTATATCGGCTATCGCGTTACCGTAATACACAACGAGTTGTTATTCCAGAAAAAGTCATCACGCGCGCCCCCAGCGCAGAATTGGCTCCTGGACAAACGGATCAAGACAATTTGCCGCCGTACGACGTGCTAGATCGTATTCTTGAAGCCTATATAGAAGGTGAAAAAAGCATTACCGATATCGCTGCATCTGGGTTTGCTAGCTTAGACGATATCAACAAAGTTGTAAAGTTACTCTATCGCGCTGAGTACAAGCGTCGTCAATCGGCACCGGGAATCAAAGTAACCACGCGTGCTTTTGGTCGTGAACGTCGTTATCCCATCAGCCAGGGATTTGTATGAATCGCTATCACAGCTTGCTCAATGGGCTTTCCTCCTCCGCTACAGTATTAACGCCCAACCAACGCCTAGCCGCTTATTTGCGCAAGCAATACAATGAAACTCAAAAAGCCACTGTTTTTAACAGCGCCGATATTCTTCCTATGAATGCTTGGCTGCAGCGTTTATATGAAACCGCATTAATGCAACAATGGACGGATAAGATTATCTTAACGACAGAGCAAGAGCTGGCTTTATGGGGAAAAGTGATCAACGCACAGCCTATGAATACGGCTCTACTGTCTAAATCACATCATACCGCTAAACTGGCACAAAAGGCGTGGGAATTAGTACGACATTGGCAGTTACCTATGACCGCTTTAGAACACAGTCACCATAGCGAAACCGAGCAATTCTTAACATGGTTAAATCCTTTTAAAAAAGCCTTAGCGGTAGAGGGTTGGTTAACATTGGCCGAATTGCCTGCGCATTTAACGCAACATCTGCCCATTCCCTATTGCCAAACACTACCTGCTTTGCATCTAGTAGGCTTTGATGAAATGCCGCCGGTTATGAGGGTATTTTTGGATATTTTGGAACAGCGCGGTGTTAGCATAAATATATGCGCTATAGACAAGGACGATTCGCGAACCGCTTCTACAGATACCGGCGGTGCAAACGTCTATAAACTCAATTGTAAAAATAGTCTAGAAGAATTAAAGTTGGCCTTGTCCTTTGCGCAAAATGAGTTGAAAAAAAATAAGCTGGCTCGCATAGGCATCGTTGTGCCGGAGTTGGTACAGCAACGCAATACGATCATTTCTTTGTGTCAAAAATTATTTTATGACAATGCCCATTTTCAAGAACCCGAAACTAATACACTAGTCAATATTTCTGGTGGTATCCCTTTAAGCGACACTTTATTACTACACAGTATTTTTACCGCCTTAAAGCTAAAAGCGCATCACATTGCTATACCTGATTTATATTGGCTGTGGCACTCACCTTATTTTAACTTTGGCACACACAATGCCATGCGTCCATTGTTAGAACAACGTTTATGTCATCAATACAATAAATACATCAGCCACAATACTTTCATGCGTTTTTTACATACACAACTGTCTTTGAACAATAAGGCAGAAAGTGGCTTCCCAGATTTTTATAACGCCTTAAAAGCGCCTCCCAGCCATAACCCCAGTGCTAAGAGTCATCATACTTGGGTACACATCATTCATCGTTATTTGCTGGCCTTAGGCTTTCCCGGGCAACGCAGCTTAGTGAGCTCGGATGTACAGCGTTTGAATGCATTTGAAGAAGTGTTACGTACTTTTGCTGCTTTAGATAGGGTGGAAGAAAAGATCTCTTTTGAGGAAGCCATAACACAATTGCAGTATTTAAGCCACCAAAAACTGTTCCAAGCCAAAACCCACGACGCACCTATACAAATATTGGGATTATTAGAGGCAAGTGGTTTAGAATATACCCATTTGTGGATCACCGGTTTAAATGAAGGTGTTTTTCCATCTAGCCCACATCCAACACCTTTATTACCCATCAGCTTGCAAAAACGATTAGCCATGCCCCATGCGGATAGTAAGCGAGAATTTGATTTTGCACAAAAATTATTAACGCGGTTATTAACGCACAGCGATTCTGTCATCTGCAGCTACAGCGAAGAAAATAACGATATCCATCTACGCCCTAGCTCTTTGATTTCAGCCCTACCTTTATTTAACCGAACGCAGCTAATAGTGAACCTAGAAGGAAAGCCCCTCTCTCAGCTTAAAATAGAGCATATTAATGACTCACACGGCTTAAGCCTGGCTGACTATACGTCCGTCCGTGGTGGCAGCACTTTATTTAAATTACAGGCACAATGTCCTTTTAAAGCTTATGCCAGCTTGCGTTTACAAGCCGAAGAACATGATTACCCCGGTTTAGGGTTATCGCCTATTTTGCGCGGCAATACCGTACATGCCGCCTTGCATTACTTTTATCAGGCCATCAGTTCACAATCCCAATTATTGGCCTTGTCCAAAGAAGCTCAGCATCAGTTATTACAAAAAGCCTGTCAAAACGCCTTGGAGTACTTACACGAGCAACAACCCCCAGCAGAATACAGTCGTCATTATAGCCTGGAAACAGCACGTTTAGAAAAGTTACTGTCGCTGTGGTTAGAACAAGAGAAATTGCGGCCACACTTCATCGTTATTGCCACCGAAAAACGCTTAGAAGCTGATTTTGCCGATCTACAGTTTAAGGTACAGATTGACCGCATAGACAGATTAGACGATGGCAGCGAAATTATCATCGACTATAAAACCGGTCAAACACATGTTAGCGATTGGTTTTCAGAACGCCCAAATGAGCCGCAAATGCCCTTATATTGCAGTGTGTATGACAGCGATATCAAGGCCATAGCTTTTGCCACAGTCCATTTGCAAAAAATAGGCATCGAAGGTATAGGTGCCGTCAGCAATGATTGGCCAGCCATTAAGCGTTTGACCTTTACTACGATAGACGGCGATGATCCATGGCAACAGCAAAAAAACCTGTGGCGCCAGCAATTGACATTATTGGCTGAAGAATTTAAACAAGGCTATGCCGCGGTCGCCCCTAAAGAAGGCGAAAAGACCTGTGGATATTGTCATTTGCCTTCTTTGTGTCGTATTCGCTTGCATAAAAGCGCGGAGAATACACCATGATAGAAGCACAATTAGCCTTAGATCAAAAAAATCGTTTATTGGCCCTTAATGTAGAGAATTCTTTCATCGTACAAGCACCCGCGGGCTCGGGCAAAACAGAATTACTGATGCAGCGCTTTTTAGCCTTATTAGCATATCGCGTTGATGCCCCAGACAGCGTGATCGCCATTACTTTTACGCATAAAGCGGCTAGGGAAATGAAAGAACGTATTCTAATGGCCTTAGAAAATGCTGAAAAAGCAACGCCTAGTGAACCGCACAGTAAACAAACCTGGCAATTGGCCCGCGCAGTGCTGGATAAAGACAAATATTTGAACTGGAACTTACTAAACCAACCTTCTCGCTTAAAAATACAAACTATAGATGCTTTTTGCTTAAGCCTAACTCAAGCTATGCCCATTCTTTCCACCTTAGGCGCAGAACTAGACATTAGCACTGATCCTACACCCTATTATGTCATGGCAGCAGAGAATCTATTGGCACATTTAGAAGCAGATAGCCCCTTAGTGCCTTCCTTGTTAAAGTTATTGCATCATCTAGACAATCAGCAGGAGAGAACCAAGAACTTGTTGGTTGAAATGCTGAAAATACGGGATCAATGGTTGCCTTATTTGGTCGGCAATTTTGCCTCTTCTTTAGCGACCTATTTACACCATAGTTTACAACACTTAATCAACGATAATTTACATTATTTACAGCAACAAATACCGAATAGCATTGCACCCTTATTATTAGCGCTCATGCATTATTTTACTAACAGGCCCATTGCTGAGCTAAAAGAAGCCACCTTACAAGACTGGCAAGATCTAGCCGCACGCTTACTCACCAAGACCGATACGCTGCGTCAGCGCTGGGGTAAAGATTTTGCTGATTTTGATAAAGATTTTTTGAATGCACTGCGGCAAGGTTTAGAAGATCACCCGCAATGGCTGTGTTTACTGGCACAGATACAAAAAGTACCGACTCTAGACGAACAAGATCCTTCTTATGCCCTATTACAGGAATTGATTGTGCTATTACCTTATTTGGTAGCGGAATTGAACTTGGTTTTCCACGCAGAAGAAAGCATAGACTTCTCGGCTATTGCCGAACATGCCTTATTAGCGCTAGGAGACGATGACGCACCTACCGATCTGGCTTTGGCTTTAGATCAAAAAATTCAACATGTTTTAATCGATGAATTTCAAGACACTTCCATCACCCAATTTAGGTTATTAGAAAAGTTGACTCTGGGCTGGCAACCAGGCGATGGGCATACGCTATTTTTAGTAGGCGACCCCATGCAATCGATCTATCGTTTTCGCCAAGCCGAAGTGAGTTTGTTTTTACGCGTTAAGGAACAGGGTTTAGGCCCTTTACGCTTAACTCCTTTGGCATTGATGGCCAATTTCCGATCCTCGGATGCGATTGTAGATTGGAACAACCATGTTTTTAAAACACTTTTTCCTACCAGCGATAACATGGACAACGGCGCTATTACTTATCATATGAGTTTTGCCATCAAGAAAAGCGATAGCCCACACAGTATTTTTCCCTTAGCTTTTGATAAAAACAATAGACCGGAGCAAGCTAAAGCCGCTATCCGCATTATTCGCGATATTTGGGCTATAGATGATAAGAAAACCATCGGCATTTTAGTCAAAGCGCGCAGTCATTTGCCTGAGTTATTAGTGCAACTGAACGCCCAACGCATTCCCTATCAAGCCGTAGAGATTGAATACTTGCAAAATAAGGAGTCCGTACAAGATCTGTTATCGCTTTCTTTGGCTTTGTTAAATCTAGCCGATCGCTTATCCTGGCTGTCTTTATTGCGCTGCCCTTGGTTTGGTTTTTGCTTAAGCGATTTAACGCATATCGCCAATACGTCCGCAATGACGATTTATGAAGCCTTGAATCAACGCAATACTTTTAATCTATTATCAGACGATGGCCAAAGACGCCTCAGTCTACGTTTGCCCGCTTTACAAAAAAGCCTAGAAAGCTTAGGTATTTTAAGTTTTAGCGCCTGGATAGAAAATACTTGGCGTGCTTTAGAAGGTCCACATTTATTGGCCGACGACAATGCTCTACACGAATGCGAGTTGTTCTTTTCCACCTTAAGGCAATTTGACCAAGCCGGAATTTGGCCGCAGCCACAACAATTAAAAGATAAATTCGCAACCTTATTTGCAACTCCATTGGATATGGAGAAATCGCCCTTACAAGTGATGACTATCCATAAAGCCAAAGGCTTAGAATTCGATTGCGTGATACTGCCTCGTTTAGAGGCCTTACCTCCAGTTGAGAAAAAACCATTGCTGACTTGGCTAGAACGTACTCGCAGTAATGGCAGCACCGATTTGTTGTTAGCGCCCATTCCAGCTTTGGATGAGGTGAATGCACCTTTATACGATTATATACGTCGCAAAAATAAAGCTAAACTCAACTTTGAAAATACGCGCGTATTATACGTAGCCGCCACTCGTGCAAGACTTAGCCTTTATTTACTCTATGGGGTCGATTTAAAAGACAATGAGGTAAAAACACCGCTAAAAGGCAGTTTTTTACATGAATTATGGCCGGTGTTACAACAGGATGTGATGCAACATAGACAAGCCGGTTTGTGTTTGAGCGATGCCTCATTCGCAAGCAATGAGACTTTGGCTGAGAATCCTATTTTGTTAAAACGTTTTGCTGTGGAGAATAATTTACCTATAGTAGTGGATTTAAACTATGCTTCAAAAACAGATACTTCATATACCAGGTTTTCTTTTTCTGTTTTAAACGACACCACCGCGCAACATGTAGGCACCGTATTACATCGGATCTTATATCTTCTGGGCCAGCAGGGTCCACAAGCATTGCAGGAAGTGGTTACGACTTATCATGCAGTTTATTTAAGGCGACAATTACTAGCTCTAGGTGTGCATAAAGATCAGATGGAAAATGCACTGGATACCTTATCACAAGCATTATTAGCTTTATGCAAAGACAAGCGCGCCGCTTGGGTTTTAGATCAAAATCACTTAGAGGCCCATTCCGAATATCCTTTGACGGGCAAGATTGAACAAGGCTATAAACAATATGTTATCGATAGGACTTTCATCGATGAAAAAGGCCAGCGCTGGATCATCGATTATAAAAGCAGCCAACCTAGGCCCGATGAAAGCCTTCAAGATTTTTATAACCGTGCACAATTGGACCATGCAAGGCAATTAACCGCGTATGGGAAATTATTGGCACAATGGGATGACCGTCCTATCTATTTAGGCTTGTATTTCCCGTTGTTCCAGGGTTGGCATAGTTGGTGTTATAGATTAATGGGTATATAATTATATCTTTTTAAGGATCCACTTCATATGTTCGTCAGCATTCGTGAAAAATTAGTCGTCGCCATCACCTCGCGGGCTTTATTTGATCTCAGCGAAAGCCATACTATTTTTGAACAAGACGGTATAATTGCTTATCAAAAATATCAAATATTGCACGAAAACAATATCTTAGAACATGGGCCTGCTTTTTCTTTAGTCAAAAAATTACTGAACTTACACAATCCTGAGACCAATGAGCCCTTAGTTGAAGTCATCCTATTGTCCAGAAACAGCGCAGATACGGGCTTACGTATTTTTAACAGCATCAAAGCGTATAATTTAAATATCACCCGTGCCGCTTTCACCAATGGCGAAAGCCCTTACCGCTATATAGCCGCTTTTGGTGCCCATTTATTTTTATCCACGAACCATCAGGATGTGCAACAGGCCTTAAATGCTCATTGTGCTGCAGCCACCTTGCTGCCCGCAAAAAGCAATCATCACGATGAAGGCCCTTTAAAAATAGCCTTTGATGGCGACGCAGTATTGTTTTCAGATGAAGCGGAAAGGGTTTTTCAAAACGAGGGCTTAGATGCGTTTAAGGCCAGTGAAAGCAAAGCCGCTAAAACCCCCTTACAGCCAGGCCCCTTTCAAGATTTTTTGCGTGCTCTACATGGCATACAGCAATTATTTCCTGCCGATATCTGCCCCATACGCACTGCCTTGGTAACTGCTAGAGATGCCCCCGCGCACGAACGCGTTATACATACGTTGCGGACTTGGAATATACGTACCGATGAAGCCTTATTCTTAGGGGGCTTAGATAAAAGCGAATTTCTAAAAGCCTTCGATGCCGATATTTTTTTCGACGATCAACTGCGCCATTGCAATAGCACACACCAACATGTCACTACCGCGCATGTCCCGCATGGGGTCATGCAAGATATTCAGGATGAATGACACATGTTAAGTAGCCACACCCCCCGTTTACCCATACCACAAAGCACAGATGGGGTTTTCCTTAAAAGAAGTGAGGAGTTACGATGTTAGAAATTATTTTTAGCCTATTTACCCTAACGATATTAGAAGTCGTTTTAGGCGTTGATAACCTCGTGTTTATCAGCATTATGTCAGCACGTCTGCCCGCGGAAAAACAGCGCCGCGCACGACAATTTGGTTTATGTCTCGCCTGGGTAACCCGTTTAATCTTGCTGGCATCTGCTATTTGGTTATCGCGTTTAACAGCACCTTTATTCAGCATCGCTGATTTTTCCATATCTATACGCGATATTTTTTTATTCTGTGGCGGATTATTCCTCATTGTTAAGGCCACGCAAGAAATACATCTTGAGATGTCTATGGCCACTGAGCCCGAACACGTTGCTAAACCACAACGTTTCTGGTCGGTTATTATTCAAATTGGTATTTTAGACATTATTTTTTCTTTAGACAGCGTCATTACTGCCATAGGCTTAACACAGCGGTTTTGGATCATGGCGACGAGTATTACCATTGCTGTCATCATCATGATTGGTGCCAGCGAAGTGATGAGCCGCTTTATTCAAAAATACCCTACCATTAAAATCTTGGCATTCAGCTTTTTAATTTTAATAGGGACTATGCTGGTAGCGGATGGTTTACATTACCATATTCCGCGTGGCTATATTTACTTTGCTATTAGTTTCTCGTTATTTGTGGAGTGGCTGAATACCATGCATAGGAAAAGAAAACAGAAAGCTATCCAGAAATGAGTTTTTCTTGGCACCGCATGAGCGCGGCCCCAATCGGTATATCGCTCCCGAGCTCACCTTTAAATTTCATTACTTTGTCATGCGCAAAATGCATTTTTTAATCCGTGCTAAAGCGGTGGTCGTATTCCCGGGGAATTGGTACCTTCAGCGCAATCCAATCCTGAAAATCTTTTAGGGTAAAAAAATATCCTTTTAAGAAAACCTTAACCTTTCATAGCTAAAGATCGATTATGATATTATCCACATATAAAAATATATGCGTACCAATATAAAACAACATGGTGGAGATAATTATGGCAGCAACAAATCAAGAAATGGCTACATTACTGGCCAGATTAAGACGCGAAACTTCTAATCAACGAGAAATGGTCGAATTTTTGGATGAATTAGAAGCTCGCATTCAGGCGGGTGAGCCTAAGATAAGAGCTTTTCTAACAGCGCTTGAAAGTGAGTATGCGTGTCCAATAGAGTTTGGGTTTCCAGAAAATCCTGTGAAAATAGTCTCACAAGAAGGTAATTCTGAATTAAATGAAAATGAATTTTACGAGCGTGCCACACTCCAGCAGCAAACGGAGTCGCCGACAACCAGACAAAGGATTATAAGGATAGTCGATGCCAAAAAAGAATTCTACGATAGTATCTGTCAAAAAATAAAGGACTTTTTGGGACCTGATCTAGAAGCTAAAAAAAGTTCTCAATGCCAGTTTGAAATCGGGCAAATTCGTCAACAAACTGAATCCCTCAATACTCATATGAATCGTCTTTTAGACGATATTCAAGGTTTTCCTTTACCAACGCTGCGAGATTCTTTAGAAGATCTGCACTCCAAGTTTCAAAAATTATTGTCAGACTCTAGTTTGATTAACCCAAAGCTCACTAACTTAGGCCTCCGAATACCCGTAGGAAATAGGATCTTAGCCAAACAACAACAAGAGCTGTTTGGGTTACTTAGTACATTACAAAGTACACTAAAGGCGGCTATGAATATAGTTAAGTCTTCGCCAAAACAAAGCTCATTGTCTTCCTCATCTGTGAATCAAGCCAAACCTGTTGCACAATCACAACGAGGACAATCGTCTGCACAATCACAATGGGCTCCATCACAAGCAATCCCTCAGCCTGTTAATGGCTTTCCCGTAATACCTGCTCATGGTTATCCAATTCAACCTAGTCATCAAAGCCCTACGGCACCTTTACTGCCGCCCACTCATGTCACATCTTTATCGCAACACAGCCTATCATCTTCGCCGGCTATAAGCTCAACATCCACGTTACTAAGAGCACCACAGCAATACCCACATCAACCCGTAACCGCGCAATCACAACTAGGCTCAGCGCCCCATTTACAAACATCTGCAGAGGCGCAAGTTCAGCTTCTGAATCTTAGGCATCAACTTATTACACTCATCTTGGAAAACAATGCATCATTAAAAGAATTTTTTCGCGTAGAAATTAATGATGGTCAGCTAGCCATTAGGGAAAGTTCGGTAGTTAGTCTTACACAGGCAGAGTATCAAAGCCGTCATGCCACATTGGCTGCTGCTTTGAATAAGCATATGCCTGGTATAACGTGGACTTTAGATACCACGTTGGTTGTCAACCCCTCTAATCACCTATATGCCCGTGTTATCCGTATGAATCTGGCTTTCCCATCGCAAGCTGCAGCTGTTCAACCGCAGTATCCGGCAGTTCAACCGCAGCATCGGCCATCTTCGCCAACCTTTTTCCCACCGGCAGCTCAGCCCCAGCACTACGGAGCAGGAAACTATTTCTCATCACTTGCGCAACCACAGCAGGCTGCTCAGAATGGAAACCCATATTCCCATTCTTTTAGTCCAAATGGTTCTCCCAGATAAAAATCACTTATACACACGCCAGTTTTTGCTGGCGTGGGTATATCATGTGAATAATGGATCAGGATTCTATAGGGACTATAGATAGCCTTAGTAATATTTTTTTGCTTAATTCGCTTAGTTGATTGCTATCGGTAAAAGTAAAGAAACATGAAAAAATCTTTTTAAGTATTTTGCTTTAAATGTATGCATTAGGGCCTGCTGCTCCGCTTCATTACACAAAAATGGTTAACAAAATACGATATTACATCTTATCCAATTCTAAATACCGCTTAGTGCCTATAATTTCTTCGCGGTCATTGAAGCTTACCATAGCATCCTGACAACGCTGGCTCTGGCCGTCTTCTTGAATCGCTTGCAAGGTTTGCTGCATGGCATAAATAGCGGCACGTTGTAGATCGGAAGGAATGATCATGACTTGATACCCCCAAGCGGCAAGTTTATCTGCAGCCACCAGCGGTGTTTTGCCACCATGAAACATGTTGATGAGCTTAGGCGCTTTGATCAATTCACCTATTTTTTGAATTTGCTCTACCGTTGTAGGCGCTTCTACAAAAATCATATCCGCGCCTGCTTCGCTATAACGCTCTGCCCTTTCTATGGCTGCATCAAAACCTTCTACCGCAATAGCGTCGGTGCGTGCAATAATGACAAAATCATCATCGCTAACGCTATCCTTGGCTACTTTAATTTTATGTACCATTTCAGCAGAACTGACCAAAGACTTGCCTTCTAGATGGCCGCAACGTTTAGGAAACTCTTGGTCTTCTAAATGCAAACCCGCCGCACCTAAACGCTCAAAAGTATGAACCGTACGCGCCACATTCAAGCCATTACCATAACCGGTATCAGCATCGGCGATCACGGGTACTGTGCTTGCCTCGATAATTTCCGACAAGCGATAACAAACTTCACTGACACTTAACAGACCTAAATCCGGGTATCCCGCCGCTCTAGCGATAGCACCACCACTAGCATATAACAGGGAAAATCCTGCCTGCACGGCTAATAATGCGGACATGCCATCAAAAACACCGGGAACAGTATATAGCTTTTTTTCATTTAAATACTGTCTTAATTGCTGTGTTGCTTTCATATGAAACTCCCGAATATAGATGAACAAGACTATACTCTTATTTTATCCTATTTTACCAACACAATTCACTTCAAATGTAGGTCAAAATTTTATCTATTCTAAATAAAAGTCCTGCACTTTGCCCAATTTTACCATTTTTTGATACTTTCTTCAGTTTATGGTCTATACTATATTTGAGTCATTTTGGGATTCAGTGTTGCCCAAAAAGTGGGCGATTCTCCCAAAATGAGGATGCTGCCAATATTCTGTTGGCGGTAATAACTCACTAACAATGGAGCTTTACAATGAAAAAAATATCTCTAATCTTAACCATGCTAATCTGTACTACCTCCGTTTTTGCAGCCACTTCAACCACATCCTCATCTACACCATCCAATCCTTCTAACATGACAATGGATCATGACCTGGAGATGGATCATGGAAAGGGGTATTGCGAAAGCCACCATATATCCCCCAAGGATTGCAAAGCAGACATGGAAAAATGGAAAAATGCAACGCCGGATCAAAGAATGGCTATGATGAAAGAGCGCTGGAGTAAAATGACTGCAGATCAGAAAAAAGTGGCTATGGATCGCATGATAACGAAGTTCAAGGCTATGGATCTAGACAGCCAGAAAGCTGAATTGCAAGCACTGCAAGACAGCATGAATGACAAGTAGTCTCTAGTCTAAAAGTGGTAAGGGCGGTTTTCGAACCGCTCTTATGCTTTTACCCCTTAGGGCGCATGTGTGGAAATAAAATCACATCGCGTATAGAAGGTGAATTCGTTAACAACATCACCAAGCGATCAATCCCTATCCCTTCCCCTGCCGTTGG